>JACCQV010001203.1 GCA_013813945.1 Deltaproteobacteria bacterium
GAGCGACTCGATCCGATTGAGCACGTCCTTCGACAGCGTCTTGACGTCTGCCTCCTTGAGCACAACCGGCACCGGAATCACCATCGCGAAGTCGGTGAGCGGGCCCTTGTAGTCGTTCTGCATCGACAGCACGGTCCGCGTGCCGTCGCGCATCAGCACGACCTGCGTCGCGTCCGCTGCGAGCTTGGCGCCCGAGCCCTCGACGTAAAAGCCGCAGAATGCGTCGGCGGTGCCGGCGGTCCCTGCGAGTGCGAGCGCCGCGGCGCCCAGGGTGATCCCGATCTTGCTCATGACTGCTTCCTCCGCATCATCAGCATGCCGAGACCGAGCAGCACCATGCCGCCGATCGCACCCATGCCGAACCCCATCGCCTTCGTGCCGGGCGGCGTCGCGAACTTCGCGCCACCGGAGGGCGGAGCGGGCTTCGCCGCCGCCTTCTTGTAGCCGATCTCCCACAGGTCGCGCTTGATCACGGTGCCGAGTGCGAGCTTGCCGCGCGGTGCATACGCCAGCTTGCTCGCCGCGATCGTGTTGCGATGGCGACCGTCGGGCGGACCGCCCCACACGCCGCGGCGGGGCTTCGCGCACTTCATCGGTCCAGTCCACCAGTGGCGGATCGCGTAACGGGCCTGGAACGCATTCGTGCTCGCCGGCGACGCGCCGTACTCGAGCCCCTGCTTGCTCCACGTCTCGCGGCCACCGGTGATCGGCTTCGCTTCGCGGAACCGCAGGTCGTCCTTCATGTCGGCCTTGCCGTAGCGGGCGTGCAGCCGCGTCAGCACGTAGTTGCCTTGCGCGATCTCACCGCCGACGATATCGCCGCCGAGCGTCGCGGCGTCCTGCGTCGTCGGGATCTCCGGCGGACACGGATCGCACATCGAGTACGGCTGCGAGGTCCACGCGTACTCGGTGACGACCGAGCCGGGGTTCGCTTCCATCGTCTTGTCGTAGAGCGCCGCATAGAACTCCGCGAACCGCGTCCGCACCGAGTCCTTGACGTCGAAGTTCGTCGGGATCACGACGTTCTTGTAGTTCGCCACCTCGTATCGCGACTTCGCGAGGATGTTGACGATCAGATCCTGCTTGCCCGTCGAGTTCGCCATGCCGAGGCGAATCGGCAGCGCGAACTCCTCGCTCTCGTAGTGAAACCGGATCGGTGACAGCTGCGCGCGGCCATCGACCATCTGGACCTTCTTCGGGTCGACCTTCGCGACGAAGAACTTCGAGCCACCCTCGACGTACGGTCGCAGCAGCGGCTCCGCGCCGGCCGGGATCTGGTAGCCGTTCGCCTTGAGCCAGCGCTCGAGGCCCGTCGCCTCGGTCGCCGACAGGATCAGGATCTTGTACTCGGCGACGTCGAACTTCGCCTCGATCTTGACCGTGTCCTTGAAGTCATCGGTCTCCATCCTCCCCGCGCCTGCCATCGGCGCCATGCTGCTCTTCGCCACGGAGTCGTACGCGCGCTCTTCCTGCGGCTTGGGACACGGGTCCTGCTCCCAGTACTCGACCAGGCGCGGCGCGCCGAGCGATTCGATCCGGTTCAGCACGTCCTTGGACAGCGTCTTGACGTCCGCCTCCTTGAGAACGACCGGGACCGGAATCACCATCGCGAAGTCGTTGAGGGGCCCCTTGTAGTCGTTCTGCATCGACAGCACGGTCCGCGTGCCATCGCGCATCAGCACGACCTGGGTGGCGTCGGCCGCGAGCTTGGCGCCCGAGCCCTCGACGTAGAAGCCGCAGAATGCGTCGGCGCTGCCGGCCGTCCCTGCGAGTGCGAGCGCCGCGGCGCCCAGGGTGATCCCGATCCTGCTCATGTGTCTCCCGTGGTTCAGACGACCTGGTGTGTCTGTGTTCAACGCGTCCCGAGGGACGGCGGTCTGATCCATCCCAACCCACCGAATCTTTTGACCTCGATCAGCCGCGGCGCCGGCGCAGGAACAGCACCCCGACCAGAACCGCCCACACCAGGGGACCATCACGGTCCGTCGCCTGGCAACCGCACCCGCGCTTCTTCTGCGGGCGATCACCCGTCGGCGCTGCGGGCAGCGGCGGCTCGGTCGGTCTGGACGCACCCACACGCACATCGATCTCGGGCACGTCGTGGAGGACCGCACTCGCGAGCTGGACGCTGCCGCGCGAAGCAAACGCAAGGTCGAGGGCGGGCTTCACCTCGGGCGCGACGAAGCCCGGTCGCTGATGGAGCTCCGCCGGCGGTTCGCCCCACACGCCGCGAACCGGCTTCTCGCAGCGGATCGGTCCCGTCCACGGATAGCGAATCGCATAGCGTCCCTGGAAGTTGTTGTGCTTCGAGCTCGTGGCGCGCTCCTCGAGTCTCCCCATGGTCCGGACCTCGCGCCCGCCCGCGATCGGCGCTGCGGTCGTGAACCGCAGGTCATCCTTCATCGAGGTGCCGTACCGCGCGTGCAGTCGGGTCAGCACGAAGTCCGCCTTCGCGTAGGGCGTGACACGGTCCTTGCTACCGCCGAGAACATCCGCGCCGAGCGTCAGGAAGTGGCTCTGATCGAGCGCCGGTCCCGGGCACGGATCGCACGTGGTCGCTTGCCACGCGTACTCGGTCACCACCGCACCGGGGTTCATCTCGATCGTGCGATCGAACAGCGCCGCATAGAACGCACCGAACTTGTCCTTCACCTTGACGTCGACATCGAGGTTCGTCGGAATCGTCACGTTGTCGTAGTTCGCAACCTCGTAGCGCTGCTGCGGCGCGAGGATGTTGACGATCAGATCCTGGGTGCCCGACGAGTTTGCGAGCCCCAGCCGGATCGGCAGACTGAACTCCTCGGTGTCGTAGTGGAAGCGCAGTGGTGACAGCGACGCCCGACCATCGACGAACGTGACCTTGTCCGGATCGACCTTTGCGACGAAGAACTTCATCCCGCTCTCGACGTACGGCCGCAGCAGCGGCTCCGCGCCGGCAGGAATCTGGTAGCCCTCCTGGCGCAACCAGGTGTCGAGTCCTGTCGACTCCTTCGCGGACAGGATCACGACCTGGTACTCGCCCACGGTGAACTTCGCCTCGATCGTGACGCCGAGATCCGCGGCAGTGTCGGTTGGCTTGAGATCGGGTACTGGCTCGACGATCAGCGGCGCGCCTGCCGCGGCGGAGCCCATGGACTGCTGCGGGATCGGACATGGATCCTGCTCCCAGTACTCCACGAGCCGCGGCGCGCCCATCGCCTCGACCCGCGCGAACACCTCCTTCGTCAGCGTCTTGACGTCGCCTTCGCGGAGCACGACCGGTACGGGAATCACCATCGCAAAGTCGGTCGGCGGCCCCTTGTAGTCGTTCTGCATCGACAGCACGGTCCGCGTCCCGCTGCGCATCAGGACGACCTGCGTCGCGTCATTGAACATCTTCTGATCGCCACCGGCCACGTAGAACCCGCAGAACGCATCCGCGTTGGTCGGAAACAGCGCGAGCGCGGCGACGACGAGCGATGGTGCGAGCCTCATGGTGCGAGGATAGACCCCTGATCGCCGCGGATCCTTGGCTCTACGTGGTGAACGATGCGATGGATACGGTCCACTACGTGACGACGCAGAACGGCTTCGGCGAGCTGTATGGCGCAACGCGCTGACGAACGCGGCTAAGCTCTCCGCTCACCGCGCTGAGCACATGGCCCCGTATCGCACCGACGAACGCACGCAGACCGCGGAAGCACCGCGCGATCCGGGGATCGTTGGCGACGTCATCGCCCAGTTTGCCGACCCACTCGCGTTCTATCGCGAGCTGATCCAGAACTCGATCGACGCAGGCTCGCCGTCGATCGAGGTCCGCCTCGAACACGTGGACACCACACTGCGCGTCTCGGTCCGCGATCGCGGCGAGGGGATGACGCGTGACACTCTCGAGAATCAGCTGCTCGTCCTGTTCCGCTCGACCAAGGAGAACGACAACACCAAGATCGGGAAGTTCGGGATCGGATTCGCGTCGGTACTCGCACCCAACCCGGAGGTCGTGATCGTCCACTCCACGCGCGAGGGGCGCAGGCTGACGCTGCACCTTCATCGCGACCTCACGTACCAGCTGTTCGACGCGGGGCCCGCGAGCCAGGTCGGTACCACGGTCGAGCTCGAGCTCGCGGCGACGGTGCCGCAGGCGCATGATCTCGTCGGGCGAAGCCGCGTGGCACTGGTTCGGTGGTGTCGCCACGCGTCGGTCTCGATCCAGCTCGAGATCGAGGTGCCCGGTCTCGAGCGAACGGTCGAGCGCATCGATCGCCCGCTCGGGCTCGAAGGAGCGCTGATCGAGGTCCGCGGGACCTCACCCGATGGTCGGCTGACGGCGGTGGTCGGGCTACGGCGTGAGGCGGCAGCGTATGTCGGCTTCTTCAACCATGGTCTCATGCTGCACGAGACCGTCGAGCCGCTCGCGGGAAACGTCGCGTGCAAGCTTCAGGACTCGCGACTCGGTCACACCCTGAGCCGCGATAACGTCCGGCGCGACGAGCACTTCGATCGAGCGATCGAGCTCGCGCGCTCGCTCGCAGCACGCGAGCTCCCCCGCGACGCCGGACTCGCGATGCGGGCGGCCGCCGAGGCGGGCGACTACTCGGCGTACCGCACGCTCGCGTTGGCCCTGGCCGATGCACGCATCGCGTTGAAGCCCGACGTGTGGTGGGTGCCGCTCGTCGATCCGATCGACAAGCAGCGTGCGATGCCCGTCGAGTCGATCGGACGGCGCGCGTGGGTCGCCGACGAACCCTCGCAGCTCTCCGGCATGCTCGCCGCGAACGGCATCCCGATCCTCCGCATGCTGCCGTCCGATCAGCCCTGGATGGGCGCGCAGCTGCGCTCCATGGGGATCGAGGTCACGGGGATCGGGACCGCCTTCGTCCGCGTGGCGACGGTCGACCTCTCGGCTTCGGATCACGCCCTCCTCGCGACGCTTGACGGACATCTCGACGCGTGTCGCCGCAGACCCGAGGGGATCGCGATCGCACGACTCGAGGGATCGCTGGCGTTCCAGCTCGCGGTCAGCGGTGGGCCCGACGATGCTCGCTACACCGACAGCCGCGGCGCGTACGTGCTCGATCACGACACGGCACGCCGCACGCCGTTCCCGGTTCTGGGTCGGCGTCACCTCGTACTCAACGAGGGCCACCCGATGATCCGCGCCGTGCGCGCGGCGGACGATCCGAGGACCGCTGCCGCCCATCTCGCGCGCGCATTGCTGCTCGAGTACGAGCTGCTCGACCAGCGGCGGTCGGAGATCCTCCTCGATCGTGCCCTCACCGAGCTCGGGGGTACATGACTCTGCGGCCACCACCGGGCCCACAGGTCTCCGTCGGCCGCCTCCGCGTCGATGCTGCGCGTGCGATCGTGAAGCTGCGCGAATACCAGCTCGTCGATCGCACGGCCTGGGTGCTCGAAGCGATCCGTGCAGCGGTCGCTTCGGGCGCGACCTCGATCGAGCTGCGCGGCGACTCCAATGATGTGTGGCTGCAATGGGCCGGTGCGCCGCTGTCCGCCGACGAGCTACCACGCCTGTTCGACGAGCTGGTGAGCCCCGAACCCACCGCGGAGCGCCACGGCATCCGCTTGCTCGCCGCCGCGGTCAACAGCGGGCTGGGCATGAACCCCGCGTACATCGATGTCATCGCCGTCACCGCGACCGTCGCGACGCGGGTGCGCTACACCCCGGACGTCCTCGAGGCTCCCGACGGCGACCTCGCCGAAGCGCCCCTCCGACGGCTTGCGAGCGAGGGGATGGAGGAGATCGAACCGCCGCATGGTGCGCCACCCGGGATGATCGTTCACCTGCGCCGGCGCGCGGGTCTCGAGGTGGTTCGGTACCTGTTGCGCGGCGCAGAGCCTCCCGAGATCGAGCTCGCGCGAGCGAGCTGCCAGAACATCACCGTGCCGCTGCGGATTGGCTCGCTCGTGCTTGACCGCAAGATCCTCGGCAACGATCTCGTGCGGGTCCCGCTCGGGGACAATCTCGACGGGTTCCTCGCGATCACCGATCCGGCCTCGCGACGCAGCGCTTCGCCTGGCGTCACGATGGAGATCGCCGAGTGCGGAGTGGTGCTCGAGACCTCATCGCTCGAGCTCGATCTCGAGCCGCGGCACACCATCCCGATCCGACTGATGATCGATGCGCCGAAGATGCCGACCAATGCATCGCGTTCCGAGGTCCGCCGCGACGCACACCCGATGACCACAGCGATCGCGCGGGGCCGCATCGTGGTTCCGGATCTGATCCAGGCGCTCGTCCGCATGCTCGCCGACGAGCCCGTCGATCAGCGCGCTCGCAGCGCCGCGCTCGGCCTGATCGCCGCGGTGATCGCCGGCCACGAATGGAGCGAGACCGCACAGGCGTTGATCGGTCCGCTGCGTGCACTTGCCGACCTTCCGCTCGTGCGCGATGCCGTCGGCACGCCACGCCCCATCGCGGCCGGGTGGAGAAGCTTCCACCATCGTGGGCGATCGCCAGTCTCGTCTTCGCTCGCACCCTGGATGAGCGACGTGCTGTGGATCCCGCCGGGTGATCCCGCGGAGTGGATCGTCGGCAGCTCGGATCCCGATGCGATGA
>JACCQV010000480.1 GCA_013813945.1 Deltaproteobacteria bacterium
GGGCGGCACAGCCCCGCCGTCCTTGACCTCCTGGGCGGGCTGCTCGGCCTTCTTTCCACACCCCAGGCCGCAACCCAGGCCACACGCCAGGCCGGCGAGGAGGACGGCCGTGGAGGCGGTCATTCCAGCCATTTGCCCCTCGCACGTAGCACAGCGGACCGCCCATTGCCGCCGCTCCCGCATCCTGATATGAACCGCCGCCCGTGATGTTTCGAAGTTTTGCAGGCGTGGCCTTCCTCGGCCCCGAGGTGCGCGCGCTTGCGGCGTGTCACCGCTTGCTCCTCCTACAGAAGTCGGCCCCCTAAGATGTCCGCGCCCAGCATTCGTAACGTCGCCATCATCGCTCACGTCGATCACGGCAAGACCACCCTCGTCGATGGCCTCCTGAAGCAGGCGGGCACCTTCCGCACCGGTGAGGTCGTCGCAGAGCGCGCGATGGACTCCAACGATCTCGAGCGCGAACGCGGGATCACGATCCTCAGCAAGGTCACGGCGGTGACCTGGAAGGGGACGCGCATCAACATCGTCGATACGCCGGGCCACGCCGACTTCGGCGGCGAGGTCGAGCGCGTGCTCGGCATGGTCGACTCGGTGCTCCTGCTCGTCGACGCGTACGAGGGCGCGATGCCGCAGACCCGGTTCGTGACGCAGAAGGCGTTCGAGATGGGTCTCAACCCGATCGTCGTCGTCAACAAGATCGATCGCCCGGGCGTTGATCCGCACGAGGTGATGGACCAGGTGTTCGCGCTGTTCGATTCGCTCGGCGCGAACGACAAGCAGCTCGACTTCCCGGTGATCTACGCGTCCGGTCGTCAGGGCTTCGCGATCCGCGAGCTCGGTGACGAGCGCGTCGATCTCGGACCGATGCTCGACCTCATCGTCGAGAAGGTCCCGGCTGCGACCGGCGATCCCGATGCACCGCTGCTGATGCAGGTCGCAACGCTCGATTACGACGATTACCTCGGCTACATGGCCGTCGGCCGGATGCGCCAGGGTCGCGCCAAGGTCGGCGATCGCGTGCTGCTCGCGCACCGCGACGGCAGCAAGGAAGAGTTCCGCGTCCAGAAGGTCCTCGGCTTCCAGGGCCTCAAGCGGTTCGAGCTCGCCGAGGCGCTCGCCGGGAACATCGTCGCGTTCACCGGCATGGCGAACCTAAACGTCGGCGAGACGATCACCTCGATCGCGAGCCCGACCATCCTGCCGCTGCTCAAGATCGACGCACCGACGATCACGATGAACTTCCGCGTCAATGACGGTCCGTTCGCGGGCAAGGAAGGCAAGTACGTCACGTCGCGCAACCTCGCCGAGCGGCTGCAGCGCGAGCTGAAGAGCAACGTCGCGCTCAAGGTCGAGGACACCGCCGACGCCGGCATCTTCCGCGTCTCGGGTCGTGGCGAGCTCCACCTGACGGTGCTGATCGAGACGATGCGCCGCGAGGGCTACGAAGTGTGCGTCTCGCAGCCACAGGTGATTCTCAAGCTCGATCCCGAGACCGGCAAGACGCTCGAGCCATACGAGCACGCCGTGATCGATCTCGACGAGAACTACACCGGACCGGTCGTCGCCGAGCTCAACCGTCGCCTCGGTCAGATGACCGAGATGCGGCCGTCTGCGTCGGGTCGCGTTCGCCTCGAGTACAAGATCCCCGCTCGCGGCCTGATCGGCTACCGCAGCCAGTTCATGACCGACACCCGCGGCACCGGCGTTCTGTACACGCAGTTCGCCGACTACGGCCCGCAGGGTCCGGACATCCGCACGCGCCAGAACGGCGTGCTGATCTCGTCGGATACCGGCGTCTCGAACGCCTACGGCCTGTTCTCCCTCCAGGAGCGCGGCCAGATGTTCATCGGCGCCAGCATCGCGAACTACAGCGGCATGATCGTCGGCATCCACCAGCGGGACAACGACCTCGTGGTCAACCCGAACAAGGTCAAGGCGCTGAACAACATCCGCACCACGGCCGCCGACGAGAAGTTGATCCTCGCGCCGCCGCGGCAGCTGACGCTCGAGTTCGCGCTCGAGTTCATCAACGACGACGAGCTCGTCGAGGTCACGCCGGCGTCGATTCGCCTGCGCAAGATGATCCTCGACCACAACGAGCGCAAGCGGTCCGAGAAGGGTCCGAAGTCCGCGACGTCCTGATCGCGAGCTACCGGCGGGGAGCGGCCGGTGGCCGACTCGACGCCGGTTTGCTCACCGTGATCTCGAACAGGTAGGTCGGTCGGTTCTCGACGGTCACGGTCCCGGCGCGACACAGCGTCGTGCCGACCGCGAGCCCGGTCACTGAGAAGACGTTGGTGTCCGCGTCCTTGTTGCGCATCTCGCCGCGAACGATGGACTGGTCATCACAGAAGAAGCCCATCGCGTAGCCGACGTCGGTGGCGACGGTCTCGCCGACGCGGACCTTGATCGCGATGCGATCGTCCGCGAACGCAAGCGCCGCGGAGCCGCACAGCACGAGGAGGGCAGCGAGCTGCTTCACTCCTCAGCTATACCAGGCTCCGCGGCTCCGGCCAAAGTTCCCCTGGAGAGTGCGGCAATCGTCGGCCAGCGGGCGCAGCCACGCGGTTCTCAGCGAGTCGGGCGTGCGGCGACGAGCGCGGTGATCGTCGCGGCCGCGGGCGGGCCGGCACGCCCCTCGTCGAGCGCGTCAGCCCAGCGATCGACGCGGCGCTGCCAGTTCGGGCGCTGCTCCACGGTTCCCGGCACGTTGTGCGGAAACGGCTCGAGCACCAGATCATCCAGCGCGACGAGCACGACCTCCGCAGGACCGACCGCGAGGTCCGTGGTCGCACCGACCATCGCTCGTTCGACATCGGTGAGCGGATCTCCGACCGCGATTCCCGACGGGCTGACCTGAACGTATGCGAGCAGCGCGGTGCGCTGCGCTGCGCGTTCGCTGCGCTCCGTGGCTTCTTGTTCGGACGTGATGAGCTCGAGATCGCGTCGATCGTCGATGTCGGCACCGCGCCACCAGCCGGCAAACGTGGCGGTGTCATGCGTGTTGAGGCTGGCCACCGACGGTGGTGGCGCCGGCTCCGGCCGCTTGCCCACGGACGACGGGAAGAACCACTGGCCGACGTGGAGCCGGAACATCCCGTGGCGGTCCATCGCCGGGCGGACCTGCGGCGGCACGGTCCCGAGATCCTCGCCGACGAGCGCGCACTGATTGCGGTGGGACTCGAGCGAGAGGATCGCGAACAGCTCCTCGTACGGATAGCGCAGGTACACGCCGTCCGTCGCGGGTCGCCCCTGCGGCACGCAGTACAGCCGGAACATGCCCATCACATGATCGATCCGCAGCATGCTCGCGACCTTCATGTGGTGCTGCACGCAGCGGATGAAGTAGCGATAGCGATCGCGACGTAGGGCGATCGGAGACAGCGGAGGGAGGCCCCAGTTCTGACCGCCGAGGAACAGCGGATCCGGCGGCGCACCGGCCGCGACGTCGATGAGGAACAGGTTGCGATGGCGCCAGACCTCGTACGCATCGCAGTTCACGCCGACCGGAAGATCGAGGTAGAGACCGACCTTGCCGGCACCCAGCGCCTCGAGCTGTTGCTGCATCGCCCACTGCGCCGCGACGTGGGTCGCCAGTCGAGCGCCGTCCGCGCCGAGCGAGATCGCGTCCGCGCGCGTCTCGATCAGCGGGACGCTGTCACGCCACGGCGAGGGCCACTGGCCCCAGCCGGTGCGCCGGTGCTCGCCGATCGCACGGAACGCGGCGTAATCGTACGCACCCGTCGCATGGGCCCAGCGGTCGATCTCGTGCGAGAGCGTGGGATCCGCGAGCATCCGCTGCGCGATCGGATCGAGCACATGACGCCGCCAGTGATACTGCGTCCGATAGTCGATGCGCGAACCCGCGACCAGCGGAGGTGCGGTGGGCGCTTCGATCCCGACGCGCTGCGCGAGCGGTCCGAGGTCGAGGAACATCTCGTTCCAGTACAACCGGCTCGCCGGCGAGTACGGGCTGAACATGCAGGGCTCGTCGAGAAACTGCGCGAGGATCGGCAGGGTTGCCACGTAGCGGCCTCCGCGCCGCTCGACCTCGGCGAACAGCCGGCGCAAGGTCCCGAGGTCGCCGGCCTGACCGGTCTCGTGCGACGCGAGCCCGTAGACGGGGGCGAACACGCCCCAGCGCCGCGCACCTTCACCGGGTCCGCCCCATGCGCGAGTCGGTGCCGAGATCGCGAAGACCTCGCCCTGCCCACCCCCGGCGCGCCAGCGCACGCTGTGATAGCCGGTCTCGCCCGTGAACACCGTCGCGCGGCGGATGCAGTGCACGGCCCCCCCCGGCCACGTGTGCGAATCGCCCGGAAGATCGAACAGCCGTCCGTGCGCGCGCACGAGCTGTCCACCTTCCGTCGTGACCTCGACCTCCCACGGCAGATCGTCGTCCGCCGGGACCGCGAACGGAACGACCACTGCGCCGTCCCAGCCGATGACCACGGGCGCCACGATCTCGTTCCACCGCTCGCGCTCGAGCACCTCGATCGCGTGCGGCGCGTCCTCGCTCCCCGCGAACTGCACGCCGAGGTCCGGCGCCAACGATCGCAGCACGGCGAGAACGCTGTCCTCCGAGGCCGCCGTCGGCCGGCCGTCCCAGCTCGTGTACTCGGCGTCGATACCCGCGATGTGTGCGAGCTCGCGGAGCGCCGTCATCCTGACCTCGATATCGCACACCCGCCCCCACGCCAGCAACGGGCGGGAGGGCTCATCACGGTGCGCTGCGTGCGTGATACGATGCTCGCGGAGCAAACATGTACGATCTCCTGATCAAGAACGGGGTTGTCGTCGACGGCAGCGGGGCGCCTCGGTTCTCGGCCGACATCGCAGTCGCGAACGGCAAGATTGTCGAAATCGGCAGTCTCAGCGGGCCGGCCCAGCGCACGATCGACGCCACCGGCATGGTCGTGTGTCCCGGCTTCATCGATCCCCACACGCACTACGACGCGCAGGTCTGCTGGGATCCGTTGTTGAGCTGTTCGTCGTGGCACGGCGTCACGACGGCGATCATGGGACATTGCGGCGTCGGTCTCGCACCGTGCAAGCCCGAGCATCGCGAGCAGGTCGCGATGGATCTCGTGACGATCGAATCGATCCCGTACGAGGCGCTGCGCATTGGCGTCGGCTGGGAGTGGACGACCTTTGCCGAGTACATGACCGCGGCCGAGCGCCGCGGCCTCGGGATCAATGTGGGCTTTGTCGCAGCGCTCACGCCGCTGCGCCGCTGGGTGCTCGGCGACGAGGCGACCGAGCGCGAGGCGACGCCGGACGAAACGCGCCAGATCGCCGACCAGCTGCGCCAGGCGATCCAGGCCGGCGCGTTCGGATTCTCGACGACCTTCCTCAAGCATCACTTCGGCG
>JACCQV010001216.1 GCA_013813945.1 Deltaproteobacteria bacterium
AGGCCACGCAGGCCACGGCCGCGACCACCTACGCTGATCGCGTATTCGGCCAGTTCATCACCGACGTGATGCGTATCGACACGGCGGTTGACAGCGCGTACCTCACGCTGTGCAGCCCGACCGCGGCGACTGGCGTTCCGCTCCTCTGCGGTGGCCGTAACCTCAACGAGGATGTCATCGACATCACCTACTTCTACTTGATCGCCGGCGCCGCGGCCCCCACCGGTACGACTTTGGCCAACACCCCCCAGGTCATCGCGCTGGTCAGCGATGGCGTGCACTTCTCGTCGGTCGTCGCCGAGAATGCACCGGTTGGAGTCCTCGGCCGCCTTCCCGTGGACCCGACCAACCGGAACCAGTTCCACCAGTCCTGCGAAAACTGCGGCCCGCAGCGGCTCACCACCACATTCCCGTACTCGGCGCCTCCTCGCTGAACGCGAGCTGACGTCGATCCACGCCCCGGCCCGCAAGGTCCGGGGCGTTTTGTATTCCGGACCCGCGGATCAACCGCTCAGCGCTAATGTCCAGACGGCAGCGTGAACGAGATCTTCGCGCCCTCGCCGACCGTGCCTTCGGCCCAGATCCGTCCGCCATGGCGCTCCACGATCCGTCGAACGGTCGCCAGACCGATGCCGGTGCCATGGAACTCGCGGTCCGAATGCAGCCGGGCAAACGGCGTGAACAACCGCTCGGCCTGGTCGATATCGAACCCCGCCCCGTTGTCGCACACGTAAAACACCGTCTCGCCGTTCTGCCCGGTGGTCCCGAGCTCGATCCGCGGCGCGTCGATGTTGCACGTGAACTTCCACGCATTGCCGAGCAAGTTGTCGAGCAAGATGCGCATCAGCCGCCCGTCCGCATCGACCACCAGGTTGGGCGCGATCGTCACGGTGACACTGCGATCCGGCTCACGGCGGACGAGATCCGCGAGCGCAGACGCGGCGACCGTTGTCAGGTCGACGCGGTGACGACCGATCGGAGCGCGGCTGATCCGCGATAGCTCGAGCAGTGCATCGATCAGGTCGGCCATGCGATGCGAGGCCGCGAGGACGCGCCGCACATGATCTGTCGCACGCTCGTCGAGCTTATCGCCGAGGTCCTCGATCAGCGCGTGCGTGAAGGCGCTGATCGTCCGGAGCGGCGCGCGCAGATCGTGCGAGACGGAATAGCTGAACGATTCGAGCTCGCGGTTCGCGTGGGCAAGCTCCTTGTTCGTGCGCGTCAGCTCCTCCGCGAGCGCGGCGCGCGTCTCCACGAGCTCGCGCGCGGCGCGCGCTTCGGACGCCTCGAGCTCGCTGCGCAGCAGCTGCTCGCGGACCTTGCGCTGCTCCTCTTCGATCTGCTTTCTGCGAATCTGTGCCTGCACGCGCGCGCTCAGCACCTCGAATCCGCTCGACTTGGAGACGAAGTCATCGGCCCCTGCCGCGAGCCCTTCGATCACGGCGTCGCGCTGATCGCTCGCGGTCAAGAAGATGAGCGGCGTGTCACGAACGATCGGCGAGGCCTTGAGCCGGCGACAGGTCTCGATGCCGCCGATGCCTGCCATCGAACGGTCGAGCAGGATGCAGTCGACGCTCTGGAAGCCGAGGAGCTGGATCGCCTCCTCGCCCGACGCGGCGCGCGCGACGTCGTAGCCGCGCTTGCGCAAGCGATCGCCGAGCAACCCGAGGTAGTCGGGATCGTCGTCGACCGCGAGGATGCGTTTCGGCGCGAGCATGCTGCCGCCCTCGATCCGGATCGTTCCCGCGGAGCGAAGGAGGGCGCGAACCCGCGCGATCACGACCCCGACATCGTCCTTGCGAGCGAGGCCATCGGCGCCGGCCTCGAGAGCGCGGACCTCTGCGTCCTTCTCGCTGTTGGTGGTCAGCAGAAGGCACGGCGTCGTACGCAATCCGGGGTCGAGACGGAGCCGGCGGATGACGCTCGCGCCGTCCACGTCCGGCATCACGGCCGCTACGATGATCGCCGTCGGCCGGGCACTGGCAGCGAGCTGCAATCCCTCGGCGCCGCCGGCGGCGGTGGCAGTCTTGAAGCCCGCCGCGCTCAGCGCATCCGCGAGCGCCTTGCGCGAGGTCGCGTCGTCATCGATCACGAGGACGAGATCGCGAACCGGCGGCCCGCCGATCAGCTGGCGGATCCGGGCGATCACCTGCGTGGTGTCGTACGGCTTGGCGACGTAATCGTTCGCACCCTTCGTCAGCCCGCGGACGCGATCCTTGATCTCGGCCTCGGAGGACAGCATCAGCACGGGCAGCGCAGCGAGGGTGTGATCGCGGCGGATCTGCTCGAGGAGCTCGACACCATCTCCATCGGGCAAGCGAACGTCGAGGATCACCAGCGCGATCGGATGCGTGCGCAGGGCGATTCGCGCCTCGCCGATCGTCGCGCATGGCAGCGCGCGAAACCCCGCGACCTCGAGGGCGTCTCCGAGGTCCACGCGGACGGTCAAGCTGTCGTCGACGATCAAGACGGCAGGCATTGGGCTCACCTCGAAGGGTAGCGCTCTCAGCCCGCCAAGAACGACTCGATCGCCGCGGTCACTGCGGCAGGCTCCTCTACCGGTGACGAATGTCCAGCACGGGGGATCTGGACGAGGCGCGAACCCGCGATCGCATGGGCGATCTTCTCAGCCCTCGGCAGGGGCGTAGCAACATCCTCGTCCCCGACGACGATCAGCGTCCTGGTCGAGATCCGTGCGAGCTCGTCGTGGATGCCTGCGCGATCGACCACGCCGTTGACGGCGCGCCAGCCGTCGCGCCGGCGTGACATCAGAGCAGTGTAGCGACCGCGTTCTTTTCGACGTGAGGCATCGGTGAGAATCGTGCGGCCCAGCATGATCGGCGCGACCTGACCGCGAACGACACCCGGGCCGAACATCTTCACGACCGAGATCAACAGGCGATATCGCTTCAGATTTTCGACCGGCTCGGGATCGCTGGACGTCTCGAGTAGCATCAGCGAACGCACCAGGTCGGGACGCCGCGCCGCCATCCGCATTCCCACAAACCCACCCATCGACAGCCCGCAGAAGTGGACCGCACCCGTGCCGAGCTTCTCGAGCAGCGCGACCGCGTCCTGCCAGACCAGCTCCATCCCGATACACTCGCGGTTCAGATCGGGCGCGCTCTGCCCCTGCCCGCGATGATCCCAGGCGATGCAGCGATAGCGCCCGCGGAGCGCCTCGATCTGCGCGGCGAACAGCTCGGTTCCCCACAAGAGGCCATGGCTGAAGGCGATCGTCTCGCCCGTCGTGCCCGGCCCGGTATCCACGTAGAACAGCGTCGTCCCGTTGACCTCGATCGTCGGCATCGAGCCGAGCATCTCACTAGCGAACAGGATCAGGTCGCAGCATCTGGAACATCGGCACGAGGATGAAGGTGAAGGCGAGGACGCTCAGCATGGGAGCTCTCTGAGCAAGGTTCGGGCCGTCGGCAACCACACGAGATGACGCGCTGCCCCGAGGGGGTGCAACTCGACTGGCCAGGACAACCGTACCCTCGCGATCACGGGGTTCTTGCGACGAGGCCGCGTCGCGTCGACACAAACAGCGTCGTGCCGATCCGCGCCGTTGCGGTGGTGTCCTTGCCCGGCATCCCGCGCATCTCGGTCCACGTAGCCTGTGCACCGTCGCCAGTCCGCACGCCCTCCATGGTCGCTGCGTGCAGCGTCTGCCCGTGCCACGACAGGCCGCCGGGGTTGATCCAGCCGTCGCCGAGCGGCGTGGCAGTGACGCCGTCGCCGGTGAGGTCGAACCGACTGACCCCTGCCTTGTAGGTCCCGACCCAGATCGCCGGTCCGCGTGGCGCGAGTGCCATCACCCAGTCATCGCGCAGGTGACCGGTCGCGACCGAGTAGCGGGTCCACTCCTTGTCGTCGACGCGACCGCGATACAGCCCGGTCGTCGTGCCGAGCCAGATCGAGCCGTCCTCGCTCTCGGCCACCGCCCAGACGTTGCTCGCCTCGAGGTTCTGCTTCAAGCCGATCGGGATCGGGTGGCCCGCGCCGAGGATCGCCGCACCGTGCATCGTACCGGCGAGGATCCGGCCATCCCGCAGCCGCGCAAGCGCCAGCACACCGCGCGCGGGGAGACCGTCCTGCTTGCCGAGCTGTGACACCGCCGTGCCATCGATGATCGAGATGCCGGTAGCAGTCGCGACCCAGATCCGCGCAGCCGCCCCTGCCCGCTCTTCGACGAGCAGCGCGTTGACGCGATGGTCGAGCTTCGCGTGCGCGAACCGCGTCCACGTACCGCGTTCGTAGATCGCGAGGCCGTGGTCAAACGTGCCGACCCACAGCCGCTCGCCATCGACGGCGAGCGCGGAGATGTCATTCGCAGGCGGGCCGGACCGACGTGCCGCAGCGACCCACGCCGCATCACCACGCTCGCGGAGCCACAGACCATCGAGTCCGCCCGCGCACGCCGCGCCATCGCGCTCTGCGATCGCCTGCGTCAACACCAGGGCATCGGGCAGCGTCGTCGACGCGAGCCGGCCACGCTCGACGCGCGCGACCCGCCCGCCGAGGCTCGCGGCAACGATCTCGCCGTCCATGCGTGCCACTCGTCGAACATCGCTGCCGCCGTAGTGACGGACGGTCGAGCCCTCTCGCGAGTAGAGCCCTGCGGTCGTCGCGATCCACAGCTTTGCGCCATCGCCGAGCAGAGACGTCACCTCGTTCGCCCCGGTCGCGATCGTCATCAGCTCGAGCTGGCCCTGTAGCGATGGTGTTCGCCGCGGCTAGCCGATCGATCCTACGAAGCCATCGACCGATCGGTGCTCTAGCAGCCGGGGAAGCACGCCGTGCCGAGGCGCGTCGCCGCCTGGGCGCGACCGGCCTCCGCGATCTCGAGCACCTTGACCACGGTCGCACGCGCAATCGCCTGGAGCTCCGGGGTCGTCGCGTACTTCGCGAGCAGGCGCTGGCCGAGCTCCTGGTGCGCGCGTTCATCGGGCTGGATGTACTCGCGATAGATCCGCACCGTCTCGGTGTCGCCGCGCGACTCGCAGAGCGCCATGAAGTTCTCGTTCACGCCATACGCGATCGATTCGAGCGTCACCAGGCCCGCAGCGATCCGCTCGACCGTGCTGGTCAACGACTTGAGGTAGCGGAACAGCGGATTCTCCGGTGGGACGGCAAACGCCGCGACGTCGACCCCGAGCGCGGTCAGGCGATCCGCGACGAGCTGGAAGTGCCCGGCCTCGTCGCCCGCCTGGCGTGCGAACGCGAGCTTGACGTCGACCTCTGCGGTCGTCGGAATCCACAGCGCCGCGAGCTCGCTCACGCTGATCTCATTCGCGAGCGCGATCTCGAGGAGTACCTGCGGGTCTCCGCCCGCGCCATCGGCGATGGACGTCCTTCCTGCACCTACGATCGGTATCAGGCGCTCCGCCTTGAACGTTTCTAGCTCCTTGACGAAGGCGTTCGATTCCACGCGCGCAGTGTGAGCGTTGGTGCACCCGAGATCAACGGCGACAATTGGGTGAGCTGGCTAACGCGGACCGGTCTGGTAAATCCTCGCCGTACAACCACGGCAGTTTCACTCATCGCGCCGGCCGGTGCTCGCGACAGCGACGCCTGCGAAATCGGCTCCCGCGACGACGGATCTGATCCTGCGATCGCCGACGGTGCCAGGCTTGTGGCGGCGCGTCAGGACAGCCGTCCGGGCGTGGTACCGCAAGCTGGTCTGGGCACGACGTCGGCGCTCAGTGCTCCGGAGCTGACTGTCGCCGCGGCCGCGACGTGCGATATTCAGATCGTGCGAGCGGTCTCCGCCAATCCATTCCTCGTGGGCAAGCATCGCCCGATGGTGGTCGGTCACCGCGGGGTCCCCACGCTCCATCAGGAGAACACCCTCGCCGGCTTTCGGCGCGCAGTCTCCCTGGGACTCCCGGCGATCGAGCTCGACGTCCGGCTCACTGCCGATCGCAAGGCCGTGGTGCTGCACGATCACAGCCTGCGCCGGCTGACCGGAAGCTCGTTCGACGTCGACAACCTGACATGGGATCAGATCTCGCGCCTGCGAATCCGCCGCGAGGTCCCGATGGGCATCGACGTCCATGGCAACCAGGTGCGGATTCGCTACGAGCAAGAGGAGCGCATCCCCCTGCTCGCCGAGGTGCTCGCCGAGGTCGCAAGCGCGGTCGCGATCAACGTCGAGCTCAAGCTCGACATGCCGATCTGGTGGCAAGTCGAGGTCGCTGCGATCACCGCGAAGGTGATCGCAGAGGCTGGCGTCGAGGATCGCGTCATCGTGACCTCGTTCGACCCGCGCAAGCTGCGGGCGCTGTCCCGTGC
>JACCQV010001229.1 GCA_013813945.1 Deltaproteobacteria bacterium
AGCGGGAAGAAGTACACGCCGATCACGAACGTGTGGAACACGTCGGAGGCGGCAAGCTCGCGCGCGGCCTTATCGGGGATCGCGGTGAACAGCAGCACCGTCGTGAGGAACGGCGTCAGGATGTTCCGCATCCCGTAGAAGCTGAAGCGCTCGCAGCCCTCGCTCGCGATGATGAACGGGATCTGGCGGGGCATCCGCGCCTTTGGATCGGACGTGCTCATGGGCGCCGCGGGTCATAGCACGGGCCCATCCCCTACCATCCGAGGGAAATGTTGCGTAGCGTTTCCCCGCGCATGCCGACCCTCGGTGAATGGCTCGCGAACGGCCCGTTCGGGGTCGCGATGTCGAGTGGGTTCTTCGCGTTCTACGCCCACACCGGCATGGCAGCGGCACTCCTCGCTCGAGGCCTGCGCCCGATCCACGTCGCCGGCTCGAGCGCGGGCGCGATGGTTGCTGGCGCGTACGGTGCGGGGATCGACCCCGAGAGCCACGGCCGCGTGCTCAGCCAGCTCCGGCGTGAGGACTTCTGGGATCCCCGGCTCGGCTGGGGCGTTCTCTCGGGCAACAAGTTCGACGCACTGCTGCGCGAGATGCTGCCGATCGCCCGCATCGAGGACTGCAGGATCCCGGTCCGGATCAGCGTGTTCGACATCCTCGCGCGTCGCACGCGTGTCCTCGAGACCGGAGATCTCGCGACGGCGATCCGAGCCTCGTGCGCGGTCCCCGGCATGTTCCACCCGGTCTGGATCGATCGTCGGCCGTACTGGGACGGTGGCATCCTCGATCGGCCGGGGATCGCAGGCCTTCCGCCAGGACGGCTTCTCTATCATCACATCACCGGACCCGTGTTCCCGATTCCGAAGCGTCCCGATATGGTCACGCTCGTCCTCGACGGGCTCCCGCGCGCGAATCCCTTCCGGCTCGATGCCGGGCGCCGCGCGCTCGACCTCGCGCGAATCGCGACCGACCGGGCGCTCGATCAGCCAATCGAGCGCGGCGTGGTTCGCATCCGGGTGTGATGCAACCGCGGGCCGGCTCCTCTGTCCAGCTGACCATGAGGAGTGCACTGGCGTGGCTTGCGATCGTGAGCGCTTCGGCGTGTGGCACCGCGAGCTCCGAGCAGGACCTCGGGGTCCCCGGGATACCCGACGCAGGGACGTTCTCGAAGGCGCAGTACGCGGCGCACATCACGCAGCTCCGCGCGCGGCTGCGCAAGCTCGGGCTGGGAGCCATGGCGGTACGCGTCGCGGATCCGTTCGTCGTGATCGGCGACGGTCCGATTGCAGAGCTCGAGGAAGGCGCGAGTACGGTGCGGCGCGTGGCGGATCGTCTCGAGCAGGGGTTCTTCGCGAGGCGACCGACCAGGATCATCGACGTCTACCTCTTCACGGATGCGCTGTCGTACGAGGCTGGCGTCGAGACGCTCACCGAAGAGCGCCCGAGCACCGTGTACGGCTTCTACTCGAGCTCGCGGCGCGCCATGTTCATGAACATCTCGACGGGAGGAGGGACGCTCGTCCACGAGATCGTGCATCCGTACGTCGAGGCGGACTTCCCGAACGCGCCGCCATGGCTCAACGAAGGCCTCGGGTCGCTGTTCGAGCAGAGCGGCGAGCGTGACGATCACATCGTCGGGCTCACCAACTGGCGACTCGCCGGGTTGCAGCGCGCGATCCGCGCCGACGCGGTACCGCCGTTTCGCAGCTTGACCGCACTCGGGCACGGCGCGTTCTACGACGATCACAGTGGCGTCCACTACGCGCAGTCGCGCTACCTCATGTACTACCTCCAGGAACACGGTCTGCTCCGCGAGTTCTATCGCCGGTTCCGCGCGGAGCGCGGCGAAGATCCCACCGGCTTTCAAACGTTGACCGCCGTGCTCGGCGAGTCCGACATGACAGCGTTCCAGAACCGGTGGGAAGCCTACGTCGCGAAGCTGCGCTTCCCTGCCGAGTAGCACTAGCTGGCGGCGACACGTTCACGAAACCCTTTGCCGAGTACGACGGCGAGACCGATCCACACCGCAGCGAGCGGGACTGCGGCAACCGCGAGTGCGGCGGTCCCCGCTGACAGCGCGACGAGTCCGTTGTGCAGCCAGCTCGAACCGAAATCTCCGAACCGATACCCGACGATGTCGATCGCATTCTTCGCGTGATACTTGTCCTCGCGATCGACGACCGTGAACAGGAGCTCGCGCGCCGGTCGGGTCAGGCCATGGGTCAACGCGCGGGAGATCACCTGCACCGTTGCGAGCACGGCGATCGACGGTGTGGCGGCGAGCATCGAGATCCCGATTCCCTGTGACAGCGGCAGCAGACACAGAACGAGCCCTGGTCCGAGCCATGCGAGCAGCGGCCCGGCGAGTACGGTCTGCACGACGAGCGTCACTCCGGCGATCCACAGGTCCAGGCTGGCAAAGAACTCGGTGCGGGCGACGCGGTCGGTGAACGCTTCCTTCACGATCGCTGCCTGCTCGAGATAGAGGAAGGTCGCCGCGGTCGCGGTGCACAGGACGTACCCCACGATCGCGAGCAGGTATCCCGAGCGCGCGACCCGCCGCAGTCCCGTCGAAGCGTCCGCGTGCGCGGGCGTGTCCTCGGCCGCGTGCTCGAGGGCCTCGCCGGCGAGCTTGACTCGCCACGCTCCGATCACGGCGAGCTCGAGCAGCACCGCGGACATCACGAGCACGCCCGGCACGTCGATGACGGAGACCAGCAACCGCGTCAGCAACGGTCCTACGATCGTACCGATCGTGCCGCCTGCTGCGATCGGACCGTACAGGCGGCGCGCAGTGCTCGGTCCGAGAAGGTCTGTCAGCAGACTCCAGAACACCGAGACCACGAAGATGTTGAAGACACTCGACCACACGTAGAAGACGCGTCCGACGATCACCGGCTCGACCGCGGTCGCCACCAGGGACGCGAACACCGCGAGGCAGAGTGCGAACACATGGAACGCGATCGGTACGACGCGTCGCTTCGGCCGTCGCGACAGTATGCGACTCCACAGCGGAGAGGCTACGAGCGCCGCGGCGAAGGTCGCCGTGAACAGCCACGGGATGTCATCTGGATTGCCATCGAGCACGAGCGCATCGCGCACGGGCCGGAACATCGTGAAGCTCGCGAGTAGCGCAGCGAACGTGACCCCGCCCCACAGGGCGATCGAGATTTCGGAGGTCCGGGGACGGGTCACGGCGTGGGGATGATGAACGCGGTGGATCCAAACGAAAAGTCTGCGACGACGTGCGACCCATGGGACACGCGGTAGCCTTTCGGCATGAGCAAGGCGTTCACCAAGGAGAGCGAGTACGTACCGGAATCCCCGATCCGGCGACTCGGGGTTCCTGTCCCGGAGCTCAATGTCGTCACCCCCGAGGGGCTGCGCGCAGCACGGGCGGAGCTCGACGAGCTCCAACGTACGGGCGGCGATCCGGATCGGATTCGCGAGCTGACGGACCATCTGCTCACGGCAACGGCCATCGAGCCCGAGGATCGCGAAGTCGTCGGCGTCGGCGCGAGGGTCGTGGTCGAGGATGACGTCGGGACTCGCTCGGAATACAGGATCGTCGGAGCCATCGAGGCGGACGTGAAGCGCGGCTGGATCGGCTGGATGACGCCGCTCGCGCAGGCGCTGTGGGGGGCTCGCGTCGGTGACACCGTCAACTTGCCGCGCGGCGAGGCCGAGGTCGTCAGCATCGAGTACTGACCGTATCGCAGAAGCAACACGTGACGATGATGGCGTCGACGTCGCGCGCGACGTCGCGAGGGATCAACTCCGGTGTGGCTCGTTCGCATACTGATAGAGTACGAGCATGGTGCGCGGAGCGCTCGGATACGCGTGTTTCGGGATTCTGGCGCACGCCTTCGCGCTGATCGGATGCGGCGCCGCGCCCCCGCGTCCATCCGCAGCGGCATCGAGCTCCGAGCCGCCGCCGCTGCCCGCCGCCGTTGCGGACGCGGTAGCCGCGTGCAAGTCGGGGCGCGCCGACCGCTGCGTTGATCTCGGCATGATCTATTTGCGCGGCGATGGCGTTGCTCTCGACAAGACCCGGGCGACCGAGCTCTTCAACCGCGCATGTCAGGCCGACGAACCGAGCGGTTGTTACAACCTTGGTGTCGCGCGCGCCGTGGGCGACGGTGTGGCGCAGGACTACGGGCTCGCGCGCGTGCTGTACCGGCGAGCATGTGACGCTCGCTACGCGAGCGCCTGCTTCAACCTCGGCGTGATGTTTGATAACGGCGTTGGTGGCATCACCGACGACACCCGAGCCGCCACGCTGTACGACAAGGCGTGTACCGCCGGCTGGGCGCCAGCATGCGCAAACCTCGGTCTGCTTTATTCCGTGGGCGCAGGTGTTGCGGAGGACAAGGCCCGCGCCTTGCAGCTGCAAGAGCGCGCGTGTGCCGATGCTGACGACGCAGGCTGTAACAACCTCGGGCGCCTGTACGTCGAGGGAGATGGCGTCGCCAAGGACATGGTGCGAGGCGTGGGGTTGTTCGAACGTGCATGTAGCGCGGGCCACAGCGCCGGCTGCTACAACCTGGGCCGCGCGTTCAGCCAGGGTGACGGTGTGGGGCAAGACCACGCCAAGGCGCGCGCGTTCTACACGAAAGCATGCGACGCGGGATACTTGGCCGGCTGCCACAGCCTGGCGTTGATGTTCGACAACGGGGACGGCGTGGCGACGGACGATGCCAGAGCAGCGGTACTCTATGGCGAGGCGTGCCGCAGTGGTTACCACGCGGCGTGCGCGAACCTCGGCCTGCTCTACGCCGCGGGCGATGGCATCGTGCAGGACAAGACCAAGGCGCTGCAGCTGCAGCAGCAGGCGTGTGACGCGCACGATGGCGCTGGTTGCAACAACCTCGCGCGCATCTACGTGACGGGCGACGGCCAGGCACCCGACAAGCCACGAGCCGCGGCGCTGTTCGACCGAGCGTGCCGCGCCGGCACCACCATGGCGTGTCGCAATCTCGCCCTCATGCACACGCGCGGCGATGGCGTGGCCCAGGATCGTGACCAGGCCATCGGTCTCTACGACAAAGCCTGCCAGGCGGGAGACGTGCTCGGCTGCACCGAGCGCGACAAGCTGCGGAAGCCTCGAGACGATCAGGCGCGCTGAAGATCCGATTCTTGACGCTACTGAGCGATGATGATGTCGACTTCGCTCGACAGGTCGCGGCCCCACGAGATCTCGAGTCGGCCGATCACCTGCCACTCGATCGGGCCCATCGTCGGGCTGACCGCTGATGCGATCGTACGCGCGACATCGGCGATCGGATTGTTACCGGCCGACGCCTTGGCTCGGAGGTCGAGCGCATCGGGCGGCACGACCAGCTCGAGCTCGTACGAGCCGGGACCAAACGTCTGCGACGGAGCGAGCTCCTTGTCGAACTGGTAGACGTCGGCGTGCGAGGCGCCGACACCCTTGCCGTCATTGCCGCTCTTCATGGTGATGTACTTCTGCCGGGCGCGCAGCGTGACGACGAGGCGCTTTGCATCGACCGGTTCGGTCAAGGCGAGCACCATCTTCCCTCGGATCGTATCGCCCGGTGCGAGCTTGGTCTGCTCGAGCTCGAGCTTGACCGCTCCGCGCCCGAGGCCGGTGACCTGCTTGCTGGTCTTCTGGACCTGGGTGCCGACGGTCTTGCCCACTTCCTTGAGCTGCCCGCCGAGCTTGGAGAAGAACCGTCCCGCGCCTTTGATCACGTCGTCTGCATCCGCCATGAGGCGGAGCATGCCACGGGACTCAGCGGGGGGGGCGGGGCGCGTTCGCCCAGTTCTCGACGACGGTGTCCTCACCGCAGCGGCCAACGTACCGATCCGCGAACCGCTCGGCGTGGTCACCCTGACCATCCATCACGAGCAGCTTGACGTACTCCTGCGCGACGGGAGCGTCGCAGCGCTCTCCGATCGCGAGCTGCAGGTACTGGATCTTGACCTTGCGCTGGCTCGCGACGTCGGCAAGCTCCTGCCGCATCAGCTCCCGCTCGTCGATCTTCTTGTCGGGGATGCTCGAGAGAAACCAGGTGAGCACAGCGAGCGTCACGAAGCTGACGATGCCGACAACCGCGAACCGACTGTGTCGCCGCAGCTCCGGGATCGCGACGAGCTCGCGCGTGCGCCGGGCGATTGCTTTCCAGTCCGCGCCGGGGACTGCGAGCTTGAGCTCGGCGATCGCGCGCCGCGCATCCTCGAGAGCGTCGGCATCGACGGTGCTCGCATGATCATCGGTATCACTGGCGATCGTGCGCCGAACGTGCGGCCGCATCTCTTCGTACGCCATCGTGTTCGCGCCGCGCGCAGCGAGCACCTCGCGTGCACGATCGAGCTGGCGCCAGATCTCCGGATAGTCATCCTGGATCTCGCGCATCGCGCGCCAACGTTGCGGATCGTGAGGGTCGCGGATCTGGTCCGCCGACCGCTCGCACTGCACCATCAAGGACTCGCCGATCAGGATCGCGCCGACGGCTCGGTCATGCTCGTCCAAGGCGAAGGCAGCGTCGCGATACATCTCCTCCAGTGTTGGGGATCTGCCCACGACTGGCAAGCACCCTCACTCATCGGCAGGTCTCGCCGGTCGAGTACGCAAACCCGACGTCGCGCTGCGCCAGCTTCTCGATGGCAAACAACCCGAGCGGCTCGACCTCGTACGGTTTGCACAGCTGGCGGAACATTCCGATGTGGCCGCAGCGGCCGTCGGGATAGCCGCACTCGACGTGCTTCGGCAGGAAGAACAGGATCATGAGCGCGATCAGGCCGGCGAGCTTCTTCCCGCGCGACGTCATGCTCGGGTGCGAGATCATGGTCGTCGAGGAGTGTAGCCCGAGGCGATCAGCGCCGGTGGAGCTCGGCGCCGAGGACCAGTTGCAGCTCGCTGAGCCGGATCAGGCCGGCCCAGGCCCAGAGCTCGCCCGGCGCACGTGCGCGAAGCTCCCCGTGCACGGCCTCGCCGTCGCCGGTCAGCCGGATGTCGACCGGGATCGGCGGCAGCTCCGGGGAGCCGAGCGGCACCGAGGCACCGTCGAGTGACAGCGTCCAGTGAAGGGTGATGCCCAGCACGGCGGTCAGGTGCACCTCGTTGTCAGAGGTCCACACCGCGGCAGCGCGGCGCTCGGTCGAGAGGTCGATCCGGACGTTGGTCAGCCGTGCGTGGCTGCCCCCGAACACACCCTGCGGAATCTCGAGCGGCTTGAACACGACCTGGAGACCGTCGACCGTCACCGCGTCCGGCGCATCGGACGAGACGATCAGCTCGCCATTCTCGACGCCAAGCTCGACGAGGGCTGCGTCCCAGCCGGTGACGACCTTGCGCTCGGCGGTGATCGCGCCACCGCTCTCGCCCGCGTTGACGCGCAGCTGCGTCGGAACCTGGAGGCGCTCGCGTACGGAAGCCGGCCGCGGAGCGGGCGACCCAGCGAGATCGGTGGAACAGGCGGACAGGGTGAGGAGCAGGCACAGGGCACGCGTCATGGCGCGCTGCGGTGCAGGCGCAATGCCACTGCCGGCGACGTGGTGTGCCGGTGCCAGTGCCGGTGCTTACCGGTAGTTACGCAGCCATGGTGGTCATGACGCATCGCCCCGCCCGGACACGGGCAACTCCGCCAGCCTCCGCACCGACACGAAGCAAGCCGCATGCGCGCGGCGATCAGGGATTCGCGCCGACGCGCAGCTTGGACTGCTGGTTCACGAGATCGGCCACCACCGGCGCAGCGCGCGAGGCGATCCGCGCCATCGCGGTCGAGAGCGCCTTCGCCAGACCTTCAGGCGTCTGCGCGGCGAGCGGCTCGGACTCGTCGAACTGCTCGGTCCACATCACGGCGCCGGTCTTCGTGTCGGTCAACGTCAGCTCGATCACGATGCGGCCACGCCAGCTCGTCTTCGACGTGTCGATCTCCTCGATCGCGAGCACGCGACCGCCGAGCACGGCCGGCGCATCCGCGGATGCCTCGCGCACCACGGAGCGAAACTTGCCGCTGCTCTCGAACGCTTGCTCGAGGTAGTTGCCCACCATCGTGCCCGGGGCCGCGCTCCACCGGTGGTACTGGTAGTAGTCGAGGCGATACGGTGTGGTCCGGTAGACGATCCGGTCGTCGTCGTACGCCGGATCGGTCGCGAGCGCCTCGAGCACGAGCGTGGCGTCGCCCTTGGCCTCGGTGGTCGGTGTTGCGGGGGCGAGCTGGTAGAACCGCGTCTCCGGAAGCTTGCCGGCACATGCGCCGAGGAGGACTTCGACCAGGATCGCGAGCAGGATCAACGAGGCGTTCATGGCAGCTTCCTCTCGGATGCAGAGTCGGAGAACAGGATGCGCGACGGCTTCTGCTTCAGGTCGCGTGACAGTTCCTTGAAGTTGCGGCTCGCAGCCCGCAGATCCGCTACCGCAGCGCGCAGCTGACCGTCGTTGCCGCGGACCATCGTATCGAGCCCGTCGATGAAGCCGCCGGCCTTTCCGATCAGGCCCGCGATCTGGACATCCATCATGGCGACCGCGCTCTTCGTCGCCGCATCGACACTCTTCGTCGCCGCATCGACGTTCGCGAGCGAGCTCTTCAGCACCGCGCGATTTTCGGTGACCATCGCCTGCAACGTGCTGCTCGTCTCGGAGAGGTTCTTCGACATCGTCCGCGCGTGAGCGATGATCTCGTTGATCCCGTCGAACTTCTTGGGGTCGGTGATCGTGTCGAGGTTCGCGACGACCTGGTTCGCGGTGTTCATCAGCTGCGTCGACTGATCGACGATCGTCTTGGCCTGCTGCTCGAGCTTGTCGAGGATCGTCTCTCCTTCGTCGATCAGGCCACCCGGCGGCAGCAACGGAGCTGTCAGGGTGCCATCCCGCAGGTCGATCACCTTGAGGCCGGTGATGCCCGCGAACGCGAGGATCGCCTTGGTGTCGGTGTGGATCGGCACATCGTTCTTCACGACGATCGTGACCAGCACCTTCCTCAGATCGCCCGGCGCAGCGACGATCTCGTCGACGCGACCGACGCGCATGCCGTTGAGGTGAACCTGGGCGCCCTTCTCGAGGCCCATCACCGAGCCGGCGAACACGATGTGATAGGTCGACTTCTTCTCCCAGAACCGGACGCCACCGAACACGATGACCACGAGGGCCAACAGGGCCAGCGCGACCATCATGAAGATGCCGACTCGGATCTTTTGTGCCTTCGTTGTCATGGTTCACCTCGTGAGCTGTTCGAGCGCGCCGGTATCGTCGGGTCGTTCAGCGACCCGGTGGAAGAAGTTGAAGATCTCGGGGTCCTTGCTCGCCATGAGCTCGTCCACCGTCCCGCGCGCCATGACCGAGCCACGGCCGAACATGATCACGCGATCCGAGATCGCGCGGATGCTCTCGAGCTCGTGGGTGACCACGACGATCGTGATGTTGAGTGCGTCGCGAAAGTGGTTGAGCGTGTCGTCGATCGTGGCGGCGACCGCGGGGTCGAGCCCGGCGGAGGGCTCGTCGCAGAACATGATGACCGGGTCGAGGATCGATGCACGGGCGAGGGCCGCGCGCTTGCGCTGACCTCCGGACATGCTCGTCGGCAGCTTCTTCTCCGAGCCGGGCAGACCGACCATGAAGAGGCGCATGCGCACCATCTCCTTGATCACGGCTTCCGGCAGCGAGGTCAGCTCACGCAGCGGTAGCGCGACGTTGTCGGCGACCGACATCGAGCCGAACAGCGCGTCCTGCTGAAACGCAGTGCCCGTCTTCTTCAGGAGCTCGTTGCGCTCCTCGAGCGACAGGTCGTACAGCGGCTTCCCGAGCACGAGCATCTCGCCGGCGAGTGGCGGCAGGAGGCCGGTCAGCGAACGCAACATCGTCGACTTCCCGCAGCCGGAGCCACCGAGCAGCGTGACGATCTCACCCTGCTCGATCACGAAGTCGACATTCTCGAGAACGGGCTTCTCGTCGTACCCAACGGACACGCCGCGGCACTCGATCAGCGGGGTGCTCACGAGTACCTCAGCAGGGTCGAGATCGTCGCGAAGATCGCGTCGACGATGATGATGGCGAGGATGCTGACCACGACCGTGCGGGTCGTCGCATTGCCGACGCTGAGCGCGTCGCCGCCGGTGCGCATGCCGAGATGGCTCGCCGTGACGCCGATGATCCAGGCGAACACGAGGCTCTTGCCGACGCCGTGCAGGAAGTCGAGCGCCGTCACGCGCTCGGTGATCCGCTGCCAGAACATGATCGGCGGCATATCGAGCGCGCCCCAGGCGACGAGCATGCCGCCGCCGATCCCGATGAACATGCCCATCAGTGACAGCGCGGGACCGACCAGGGTGATCGCGGCGATCCGCGGGACGATCAGGAAGCGCACCGGGTTGATGCCCATCGTCGATAACGCATCGATCTCGGAGCGAACGCGCATCGTGCCGAGCTCGGCCGCGATCGCCGCGCCGGTGCGACCGGTGATCATCACGGCGGTCATCAGCGGCGCGATCTCGCGCACCATCGACACCGAGATCATGTCCGCGACGAACACGCCTGCGCCGAACCGCTGGAGCTGGACGGCGCCCTGAAACGCCATCGTCATCCCGAGCAGGAAGCTCAGGAGGCCGACGATGAACAACCCGCTGACGCCCATCGTGGCGATCTGGTGGGTGAGCGCTCCAGCGGGTAGCCGCTTGCGGCGGGTCACGACTGCCAGGCTCTGGCGAACGATGTCGGCGATCAGCGCCAACAGTGCGCGGGCACCGCTACCCGCCTCGATCACCGCGCCGCCGAGAGCCTCGATCGCGCCCGGTGGCGGCTCCGGCCGCTCGACCTCGGGCTCCTGCTTCGGCATCAGGTCGAGCGCGGCCTTGTGGTGGTCGGCCAGCCCGGTCAGGTCGAGCTTCTTGCCCGCACGTGCGAGCTGCTTGGCGATCAGCGAGACGACCGCGATGCCGGACGAATCGATGCGGCCCGCCTCCGAGAAGTCGAGCGTCACGATCCGCACATCGCGGCGGCGACAGACCGTCCGCAGGTCGCCATGGAGGCGTCGGGCGGTCTTCATGACCAGATCGCCGTGCAGCTGGACCACGGCAGCGCGCGCGCTTCGCCTTACCGTAGTAGTGGCTCCCGACGACATCCCGGGGAGGTCAGTGCAAGAATGAGTCGCAGCGCGATCACCTGAGTTCCATTGGTTACGTCTCTCGTACCCATGTGCGCACCCGCCTCGGTGGGCTCTCCAGGTCGAGGCGTGTGCGCAGGCGCGCGGCTGTCAGTAGACGAGGTCGGCCTGGTCGGGGATGACGACGTTGGCGTCATCGCGACACGCGACCCCCGCTCCGCTCGCGTCCTTGCACGCCGTCGTGCTGCACGGAAACGGCGTCGCGCGCATCGCCCGGGGCTGGATGAACATCGGGTTGACCCGCCAGGTGTCACCCTCGTTGCGGTACGCAAAGCACATCAGCTCCGTCTTGGCGCGGTTGAGCGCGAGCTTGTATTGCGAGTCGCGCATGAAGTCGATGTCGGTGTCGGAGTCACCGGCGGCGAACACCATGCGTGCGCGGTCTGCAGGGGCGCGGCGGTCGATTGCGGCAGCGCTGGTGTCACCGAAGATGACCTTGTTGATCCAGCAACGCTTGCCCTCGATGTAGCTGATCATGTCCTGCCCCGGTGCGACCGGACCGCAGCCCTCGAAGCTGTACGTCAGCTTGCCGGCGCCATCGACGAGCGAGCGGATGCCGATCACGTGATCCGCGGGGACGCCGACCATCGGTGCGAGTGCACCCACCAGATCCTGCGGCGACGCGGTGATCACCCAGACGTCGTAGCCACGCGACTGCGTCGCCGTGATCACGTCGCGGATCTGATCGTAGATCCGCAGATACCCGTTGAGTCCGGGCCGAGTGCCGATCGTCTGCGTCGTTCCTTCGGCGGCCGCGAACATCGGCGCCGTCGCGTTGATCGCGAACTGGGCGACCTCGGCGTGCGAGTAGCCCGCCATCAGTTGCGGCGTCCATGCGTACGTCGGCTCCATGCGGCGGTAGTCGTGGCCCGTGAATGCGGTCAGGTTGGTCGTGGTCTTGTTGTCGATGTACATGCTCAGCATCTCGTTCGCGCACGCGGCGCCAGCCGTCGTGTTCGTGGGCAGCGGCTGACCCGCGGGCACGGTCGTGCCGCACGCGGCCGTCAGCGCCAGCGCACCTTCGTTGGTCATGAACTTGTTCGTCAGCTTCCAGTCCTGGTTCGGCGGCTGACGGACCTTGCCCTGCGCGATCATGTAGAACGTGATCGCGTCACCGACCTCGTTCTTGACGACCGTGTTGTCCCAGTCGAACAGGGCGAGCGGCTTGGCTGCCGCGGAGTAGCCCGGGCTCTTGCACCCCTTCGAGTCGAGCCAGGTCGTCAGCGTTGCCCGATTGGTGCCGTGCCATGCGAGGTCGGTGCGCAGCGTTGTCGGCTGGCAGGGGTCGACGACCGGAGCGTCGGGTGCTGGAAGCTCGGGTGCGTCGGGTGAGGGTTGAGCGGTGACATCGTCACCACAGCCAAGGCTGCTGCCGAGGGTCGCAGCGAGGAACAGGGTCAGAGAGACGGAGGACTTGTGCATTCATCGGTTGTGCGCGGTCGGTTCGTGAGCCCGACATGACCCCAACGTGATCATCGAGTGAACCCATTGGCCGAACCAGAGGTCGCGGTGCGACGACGGTGCCGCGACCGTTCAGCAGCGGTGAGGGGCGCAGCCGACGGTGATCGACGAGACTGACCTGGTGAGAGCGGTGATCGGATCGGTCGCGGTACATGCAGTCATCGCGTGGCTCGCGTTCCATGGAGATCGCGAGGGCGCGGCGACCGCGCGCGCCACCAGCCCCGTCGCAGTCACCATGATCGAGCCCGTCGAGGTCGCTCTCCTGCCGAGTACCGAGGATGGCGCACCGGCGCGGACGGCCCCGACTCGCTCGCGAACCATCGACACCGACCCACGCGGCTCGATCACGGTGGAGCACTCCGATCCGCGCGGCGACCTCCCGACCGGCGAACGCGATACCAGCGGCGAGCTCGGCGACGCCGGCCTGCGGTTCGACGGGCGCGGCATGGGCCTCGGGCGGGGCGGCACCGGCACAGGCACCGGGATCGGGTTTGGGGAGGGCGGCAAGGTCGCTCCCGGCGAGCTCCTCACACCGCCTCCTGCGCCTCCGGGCGACCCGCCATCCAGGGCGCGGCCGGCGCAGCTGATCTATCCGACGCGGCAGCGCGACGTCGAGGATGCAGAGCTGTTCATCGCCCGGGTGATCGTCGACGACGATGGCTTTGTCGCCGGCGCGAAGCTCGTGCGCGGCTTCGGCGGTCGCCGGGACGAGGTTGCATCCCAGATGATCTGGCGTTTTCGCTATGCGCCCGCGCTCGACGCGGACGGCCGGCCGATTCGCTCGACCCTGGATCAGCGCTTTCTCGTTGCGCCCTAGCAGCAACGTTAGTGCCCGGACGGCTGGCGATCGGCCGCGCGTCGTGCGGATGATCTCGGCATGACGATGCGCGCGATCGCGATCACCAAGCCCGGCGGCCCGAATGTTCTCGCCGTGGTCGAGCGCGAGACACCAGAACCGTCGCGCGGCGAGGTTCGCGTTCGCGTGCGGGCCACGGCGATCAACCGCGCCGATCTGCTCCAGCGCATGGGAGCGTATCCGGCGCCGCCCGACGCACCGGCTGACATTCCCGGCCTCGAGCTCGCCGGTGAGGTCGAGGCACTCGGACCAGGGGTCGAGCGGCTGGCGGTCGGCGACCGCGTGTTCGGACTGGTCGGTGGCGGCGCATACGCCGAGCAAGTGGTCAGCCACGAGCGTGCGCTCGCGAAGATGCCCGAGGGGATGTCGTTCGAGGATGCGGCAGCGATCCCGGAAGCCTTCATCACCGCGCACGATGCAATCGTGGGGCAAGCGGGCCTATCTGCCGGCGAGACGCTGTTGATCCATGCGGTCGGTAGCGGCGTCGGCACGGCGGCCGTCCAGCTCGCGCGCGCACTCGGCGCGTTCGCCATCGGAACCGCGCGGACCGCAGAGAAGCTCGAGCGCGCGAAGGCGCTGGGCCTCGACGCAGGTGTGGTCGCCGAAGGTGCGCGGTTCGCGGATGCGGTCCGCGCGATCGAGCCGGTCGGCGCCCACGTCGTGCTCGAGCTCGTCGGCGGTGGCTATCTCGATGAGGATCTGCGCTGCACGCGGCCGCTCGGGCGGATCGTGCTCGTCGGGCTGCTCGGCGGCGCAAAGCACGAGCTCGATCTCGGGCTGATCCTGCGCAAGCGGCTCCGCATCCTCGGCACCGTGCTGCGCTCGCGGCCGCTCGAGGAGAAGCTCGCGGTGATGCGCACGTTCGAGGAGCGGGTCGTCCCGCTGTTCGCGCGCGGCAAGCTCCAGCCCGTGATCGATGTCGTGATGCCGCTCGATCAGGCCGGAGCGGCGCACGCGCGCATGGCGAGCAACGTCGGCTTCGGCAAGATCGTGCTCAAGGTCTGATCACAGGTCGACGCGCTTCACGAGAAACGGCCCGATGGGCTGTGCGCCGGTGAACAACCGGCCGAGCTGCCCCTCGCTGATCCACGCCGACCCGCGCGCGACCACCACGGAGGTCGGCATGTCGAGACCCGAGACAAGCGGAGTCGCGGTTGCGACGTTGCCTGCGATGTCGACCTGCGTGAGTCGACCCGGACCCTCGACGACGAGCAGCGTGTCTGCATCGAGCGCGCGCATCCCATCCGGCGAGGCGAGCGGCGGCGTGACCGTGATCTCCGTGATCGCACCCGCCGCGCCGCTGGCGGTGATCGGCACGCGGAACAGCTTGCCGCGATCCAGCGTGTTGACCAGCAGGGCGCCGGTTCCGTCGTACGCGATGCCGTCGAGACCGAATGCGCCCTGCATCGATGCCGCGAATCGCGCGTCCTGTGTCCAGGTCTCGAGCGTGGTGGCACCCGGACGCAGGCGCAGGATCGCACCGGAGAACGAGTCCGTCGCATAGACGTTGCCAGCCGTGTCGAGCTCGATGTCGTTGCAGAACTGATTCGCCGCGAGGGTCGCTGTGATGCCGGGCACGCCGTCGAGCGAGAAGCTCCGCAGCTCGGTCGGGCGCTGGAACGTCACATCCACCGAGCACAGCCAGAGGGTGTCGTCGTGGACCGCGACGCCGGCGACATTGGTGACGCCGTGCCCGGCAATGATCGTGCGCGGGCTCTCGTCACCGTTCGCGTAGGCGACGACCTGGCCCGTGCCGAGGCTGCCAACGTACAGCGTGCCGTCGGCGTGTGCGGTGAGGCTCTCCGGGTAGAACGCATTGCCGGGCAGCACGAGCTGCTCGGGCTGGGGGATCGGCGCATCGGGCGCCTGGGTGGTGTCGTCGCCACAGCCCGCGAGGGCGGCAGTCAGGGACAGAATCGTGGTGGTGGTGAAACGCATCGTGACCTCCATGGCGAACCAACCTGGGCTCCCGGGGACCACGTCGCAATGCAGCGAAGTGAACTATGATGTTGCACACGATGAAACATATGGATCTCAACCTCCTGTTTGCGCTCGAGGCGCTGCTCCAGGAGGGCAACGTGACCCGCGCGGCCACTCGGGTCGGATTGTCGACTCCAGCGATGAGCCACGCGCTCGCCCGGCTACGGACACAGCTCGGCGACCCGCTACTCGTCCGCGCCGGCCAGCGCATGGTCCTGACCCCACGTGCCGCGGATCTCCGCGCCCGGGTCACGGCCGTCGTTCGCGATGCGCGCGACCTGCTCGCCCCCGAGCCGGTGCGTGATCTCACGTTGCTCGAGCGAACCTTTCGACTCCACGCGAGCGATCACCTGGTCACGATTCTCGGAGCCGAGCTCGATCGACGCGCGCGCAGCTCGCCGGGCGTCACGCTTCACGTGCTGCCGAGCGCTCGCGAGGAGCCGGCCCTGCTGCGCGACGGCACGATCGATCTGGCGATCGGCGTCTACGATTACCAGCCGTACTCCGAGCTCCCGACCGATCTGCGAATCCAGCAGCTGTACGAGGATCACTTCGTGTGCGTCGTACGGGCGAAGCATCCGACGGTCGCGCGATCGCTGACCCTGACCCAGTTCGCAGAGCTCGAACACGTCCAGATCGCCCCGCGTGGCCAGCCAGGTGGCTACGTCGACGAGCTCCTCGCGGCACATGATCTGAAGCGACGAATCGTGCGTGCAGTGCCGTACTTCATGGCGGGACTGGCACTCGTCGCGGAGACCGACTACGTGCTGACGATCTCGGCTGTGCTGGCGCGTCTGATGGCGGACCGCTTCGACCTCAAGACCGTCTCGCCTCCACGCTCGCTCGGGCTCGAGCCGTACCAGGTCGCGCAGCTGTGGCATCCGCGGAACGATCGCGATCCGCCGCATCGCTGGCTGCGCGAGACGGTTCTGGCGTCGGCGAAAGCCGCGACTCGGAACTAGTACCAATGCTGGTCAGTTAAGGTCGTTCGTGCACGTGGACGTGCACGTGTCACG
>JACCQV010000012.1 GCA_013813945.1 Deltaproteobacteria bacterium
CGAGCGCCCGGTCATCGCCGATTATGGTGGCAAGGGCCCGTTGCTCGGGTGGCTCCGCATCGTGGTCACGCGCGAGATCCTGATGATGCGACGCCGGGAGAAGTTCGAGGCACCGCTCGACGATGGCTCGGTCGGCGAGCTGCCTTCACTCGAGGCGGGGCCGGAGCTCGACTTCCTCAATCGCCACTACCGGGCGGCGTTCCGCGTGGCATTCCAGCAGGCGTTCGCCGGCCTCGAGCCGGTCGCCCGCGACATGATCCGCGCCCACTACCTCGAAGGCGCCACGTTTGACGCGATCGCGGAGCGGCAGGAGATTCATCGTGCGACGGCGGCACGCTGGGTGGCGCGTGCGCGCGAGCAGCTACTGATCGCGACGCGCGAGCAGCTGTCCCGGACCCTCGAGGTGACGAGCGCCGATCTCGACAGCATCCTCCAGCTGGTCGGCAGCCACTTCGAGATCACCCTGCGCACGCAGGTCACCGCTCGTCGCTGACGTCACTTCGGAGCGGGGAGCCTGTCGATCGGCACCGAGCGGGTCGCCGGCACCTTGATCTCGGTCGGGGTGGTCTCGGGGCCAAACCAGTTGCCGAACGGGTTCCAGCCGAACGAGGTGGCCACGAGGGCGCCCCCCAGCAGCAGGTAGACGGTGCCGATCAGGAAGTGGGTCCGGCGCCCCATGGCGTAGAGGCCTTTACGCGCCTTGGCCTGCGTATCTTCGGCGTCACTGCGAAAAGCCATTCGCATGCGGTAGACGCCGAATATGACGACCAAAGCGGCGATGCCGAGCGTCAGCCAGACCGGGACTCGCATGGCCAAGTACGTACCATTGACAGCTGCGATATGCCTGCGCCAGAGTGCGCGTCTCGCCGTACTCCTGGCCCGGCCCAGACGCATGACTACTCAGCCGAAGTACAAGAATTCCGCGGCGTTCTATGACGTCGACGGGACGCTGATCAAGATCAACATCGTCCACACGTTCGCGTACTACGCATCGCGGCATGCGTCGCTCGCGCAGAGCGCGCAGCGGACGATCAAGACCGCCCTCTCGATCCCGATGTTCTGGGCGGCCGACAAGCTGTCCCGCAAGTGGTTCAACGAGATCTTCTATCGGTCCTACGAGGGCGCGAGCGAGGATCGGCTCGTGGTCCTCGCCGAGGAGCTGTTCGAGGACGTCGTCAAGCCGAACATCTATCCGCGAGCGCGTGACCTGATCGAGGAGAGTCGACGCGCGGGCTGCCGCCAGGTGCTGCTGTCGGGTGCACTCGACTTCACGATGCGGCCGCTCGCCCGCTACCTCGGCGTCGACGACCTGATCGCGAACCAGCTCGAGTTCGTCGACAGCTACGCGACCGGCAAGCTCAAGAAGCCGTTCGTCGCGGGCGCGACCAAGGCCGACATCATGCGTGCGTACGCGAAGCAGCACGATATCGACCTCGGCGAGTCGTGGGCGTACTCCGATAGCTTCAGCGACTACGCGATGCTCGCCGTCGTCGGCCATCCGACGGCATGCAACCCGGACCTCCGCCTCCGGTCGATGGCGCGGTCCTACGACTGGCCGATCCTCGATCTCGACGAAGCACCAAACCGATCGGCATCGCGTCGCCCGCAGGGGCTCGCACCGGTCCGCCGACTTCGCAACGCCCCGGGCACTGGAAAGGCTGACTAGGTATGCGCGCGATTCGCCCCAAGACTCGCTCGCACGCCCGCGAGCACATCGTCACGATCGATAACGACTCGGCCCCGCGCATCATGTTCTACGGCGAGAACTTCATGTGCGAGGACCTCCCGGTCGGTACGCGCGTGATCTACCCGAAGCGCCCGATGACCGGCGTCGCCAATCCCAAGGCGACGATTCGCTACGCGCTCAACCATCCCGAGGACAGCGAGCCGCTGCACGCGATGCTCAAGCCGGGGATGAAGGTCACGATCGCGGTCGACGACATCTCGATGCCGCTGCCGATCATGCGCACGCCCGATGTGCGTCAGCTCGTGCTCGAGATCGTGTGCGAGATGCTCGCCGATCACGGCGTCGACGACGTCCACATCATCATCGCCCTCGGTCTGCATCGCCGGATGCACGACTGGGAGATCAAGCGGATGGTCGGCGAGCGTATCTGGAACGAGTACTGGCCCGATCGCTTGTACAACCACGACGGCTGCGACCCCGACGGCATGGTCGTCCTCGGACACACGCCGCACGGCGAGATCGTCGAGATGAACCGGCGGCCCGCCGAGAGCGACCTGACGATCTACGTGAATCTCAACTACGTCCCGATGAACGGCGGCAGCAAGTCGATGGCCGTCGGCCTGTGCGGGTACGAGAGCCTCAAGGCGCACCACACGCCGAAGAGCATCGTCGCGTCGAACTCGTTCATGGATCCGCCGAAGTCGGCGCTGAGCCACTCCTTCAAGCGGCAGGGCGAGCTCGTCGAGAAGACACTCAAGGTGTTCCATATCGAGACGGTGCTCAACAACCGCTGCTTCGATGGGCCGCTCGGCTTCCTGATGAAGAACGAGGACGACTTCACCGAGACCGATCGCCTGAAGTTCCAGGGCATGAAGTGGGCGCTCGACAAGCTGCCGTTCGCGGCGCGCCGCGAGATCTTCATGCGGCAGCCCGCCGCGTTCGAGCTGATCGGCTGCTACGCGGGCTCGTGCGAACCGACGCACGATCGGACGCTCGCCAAGCAGAACGAGCAGAACTGCGTCGAGGTCGACGGTCCCGCCGACATCCTGCTGATGGGCATCCCGTACATCTCGCCGTACAACGTGAACAGCAAGGCGCTCAATCCGCTGCTCGTGCAGGTGATGGCGCTCGGCTACTTCTATCACATGTACCGGAACCAGCCGATCCTGCGCGACGGCGGGGTCCTGATCCTGACGCATCCGTGCTCGGATAAGTTCGATCCGGTTCACCACCCGAGCTACATCGAGTTCTTCAATCGCGTGCTGACGGAGACGACCGACAGCTACGCGATCGAGCAGAAGTACCAGGACGAGCTCGCCTACAATCCGAGCTACATCGAGATGTACCGGCGCGGAAACGCGTACCACGGCGCTCACCCGTGCTTCATGTGGTACTGGGGCCAGCGCGGCCGCGAGAAGACGAGTCGCGTGATCGTCGTCGGTGCCGACAATGCAACGGTGCCGGCGATCATGGGCTGGGAGACGGCAAGCTCGATCGCCGAAGCGATCGCGATGGCTCGCGGCACCATGGGCCGTAGCGCACAGATCACGATGCTCCACCACCCGCCGTACATGATCAGCGACGTGATGTGATGGCCGGCGGTAACGGTAACGGCAACGGCAGCGGGAACGGCCACAGCAACGGGAACGGTTCGTCCGGTTCCCGCGGCGGCTATTTTCTGGAGACCGAGCTCGCGTGGGGGCAGCACGCGACCATGCCGCCGTGGCCTGATGCGAAGCGCGGCGAGCTGCTGCCGCCGTTGCGCGAGCCGGTCACGGGCAAGCCGCGGCTCGATGTCGCGCAGATCCTCGCCGGCAAGAACATCCTGGTGATCGGGACGACCGGCTTTGTCGGCAAGGTCGCGCTGTCGATGCTGCTGCACCGCTACCCCGAGGTCGGCAAGGTGTTCTGCCTGGTGCGACCCGGTGCCGGCAACACCGCCGACGAGCGGTTCTACAAGAAGGTCGCGTCTTCGGAGGCGTTCGATCCAGTTCGGGATGTCCACGGCACGGGCTACGACGCGTTCATGCGTTCGAAGATCATCGCCGTCGCGGGCGATATCGGGCGGCCTCTCTGCAACTTTACCGACGAGCAGTTCGCCGAGATCGAAGCGGCGGGCGGGCTCGATGTGATCTTGAACTCGGCCGGCCTGGTGTCGTTCGCGCCATCACTCGAGAGCGCGCTGCGGATCAACGCGATGGGCGCGAAGAACGTCCTCGACGTCGCTCGCAAGACGGGCGCGAAGCTGTGTCACGTCTCGACGTGCTACGTCGCCGGTCGCCGCGATGGCGATGTCTGGGAGGACGAGCCGGTCGTCGGCTACTTCCCGCGGTCGAGCACGGTCTCGCACGACTACGGTAACGAGGACGAGCTGCTCGATCGCGACTTCGATCCCGTCGCGGAGATCGCGGACTGCCAGAAGATCATCGATCACGCGCGCGAGCGGTCCAACGATCGTCAGCACATCTCCGAGTTCCGCGAGCGCGGAGCCGAGGCATTGCGCACCCAGCGCCGCGATCCAGACAACGAGAACGACCTCAAGATCGCGGTCGCTCGCGAGCGCAAGATCTGGCTGAACGACGTCCTGACCAAGCTCGGCATGGAGCGCGCCGAGCACTGGGGCTGGACCAACACGTACACGTACACCAAGTCGCTCGGCGAGCAGATCATCCTGAGCGACACCTCGGTGTCGTCGACGATCGTGCGGCCGTCGGTGGTCGAGAGCTCGATCCGGTTCCCGTTTCCGGGCTGGAACGAGGGCTTCAACACGACCGCGCCGCTGATGTACCTGATGCTCAAGGGCCACCGCTCGGTGCCGATGGGCGAGGACACGGCGCTCGACGTCATCC
>JACCQV010000023.1 GCA_013813945.1 Deltaproteobacteria bacterium
GCTTGGGGCCGCACGCCGCCGGCGCGATCAACAGCGCGATCAGAACCGCGCCGAGGACACGCCGGAGGCAATAATTGTTCGGACCAAGCCTCGGGAGTGACACGCGCATGAGCTAGATCAATGGGTCTTTACCATGGCCGGGTTCACGCATCTTCATCTGCACACGCAGTACAGCCTGCTCGACGGGGCGATCCGGGTGAAGGATCTCTATCCCCAGGTCCAGAAGCTCGGAATGGACGCGGTCGCGGTCACCGATCACGGCAACATGTTCGGGGCGATCGACCTCTACACCGAGGCCAAGGCGACCGGCACGAAGCTGATCTTCGGCTGCGAGACGTACGTGGCGGCCACGGACCGGACCGACCGCACGAACCGCCGCAACTACCACCTGATCCTGCTCGCCAAGAACGAGGTTGGCTACAAGAACCTCAGCTACCTCAACTCGAAGGGCTACCTCGAGGGCTTCTACTACAACCCGCGCATCGACAAGACGATCCTGCGCGAGCGCAGCGAGGGACTGATCGGGTTGTCCGCGTGCCTCGGCGGCGAGATCGCGCAGACGCTCGAGAAGAACGGCGTCGCCGCGGCCGAGGAGACTGCGAAGGAATACGCGAGCATGTTCGCGGACGGCGACTTCTACCTCGAGCTGATGCCGACGCCGACGTCCGAGCAGGACACGCTCAACGGCGAGCTCGTGCGGATGAGCAAGAAGCTCAACATCCCGCTCGTCGCGACCAACGACTGCCACTACGTGAATCGCACCGATGCCGTCGCGCACGACGTGCTGATGGCGATCCAGACCGGCAAGAGCCTCAAGGACGAGAAGCGCCTCAAGCACCAGGTCGACAGCTACTACATGAAGTCCCCCTCGGAGATGGACGCGCACTTCAAGGACGTCGAGCAAGCGATCGCGAACACCGAGAAGATCGCGGCGATGTGCAACGTCAAGCTCAAGCTCGACGAGACGTTCCTGCCGACCTACAAGGTCCCGCCGGACGAGACCCTCGATAGCTACATCGGCAAGCTCGTGAAGGACGGCCTCGAGCGCCGGTTCCGCGAGATGGCCGAGCGCGGGTTCAAGTTCGACGTCGATCAATATCGCGAGCGCTGCCGGACCGAGCTCCTGGTAATCCAGAAGATGGGCTTCTCCGGATACTTACTGATCGTCTGGGACTTCATCAACTGGGCCAAGGAGCACGGCATCCCGGTGGGCCCGGGCCGCGGCTCGGGCGCAGGCTCCGCCGTCGCGTGGGCTCTCCGGATCACGGATATCGATCCGCTCGAGTTCAAGCTCCTGTTCGAGCGCTTTCTGAACCCCGAGCGCGTGTCGATGCCCGACTTCGACGTCGACTTCTGCATGAACCGACGTGGCGAGGTGATCACGTACGTCCAGGAGAAGTACGGCAAGGATCAGGTCGGGCAGATCGCGACGTTCCATCAGCTCAAGGCCCGCGGCGTGATCCGCGACATCGCACGGGCAATGGAGATTCCATTCGGCGAGGCCGACAAGCTCGCGAAGCTGGTGCCCGAGCCGGTCGCCGGCAAGTCGCCGCCCGTGCGCGAGGCGATCGAGCAGACGCCCGAGCTGAAGCAGCTCTACAACGAGAGCCCGCTGCACCGCGAGCTCCTCGATCTCGCGGCCTCGCTCGAGGGCCTCAACCGCAATGCCGGCATGCACGCCGCCGGCATCGTGATCTCCGACAAGCCGCTGTGGGAATACGTCCCGTGCTTCCGCGGCCAGAACGACGAGATCGTCACGCAGTTCGCGATGAAGGAGGTCGAGAAGGCAGGCCTCGTCAAGTTCGACTTTCTCGGGCTCAAGACGCTGACCGTGATCCAGACCGCGACGAAGCTGATCAACCAGCAGCGTCCGCCGGGCGAGGAGTTTCTGATCGACCTCATCCGCAAGGATGACGTCGACACGTTCAAGATGATCGCGCGTGCGGACACGACCGGCGTGTTCCAGCTCGAGTCGAGCGGCTTCCGCGAGATGCTGAAGAAGCTCAAGCCCGACTGCCTCGAAGACATCATCGCGGCCGTCGCGCTGTATCGGCCGGGCCCGCTCGAGGGCGGCATGGTCGACGACTTCATCGACCGCAAGCACGGCCGCAAGAAGGTCGAGTATCCGCACCCGCTGCTCGCCGAGCTGCTCGCCGATACCTACGGCGTGATCGTCTACCAGGAGCAAGTGATGCAGATCGCCCAGATCATGGGCGGCTACTCTCTCGG
>JACCQV010000074.1 GCA_013813945.1 Deltaproteobacteria bacterium
TAGCCATCTGACTCGATGGCGATCCGGTAGCGACCCTCCGGCAGCGTCAGCGTGGCGCGCCCGTTGGACAGCGGCTCGCGGAGGTCGTCGTCGACGAAGACGTTACCTGTGTCGACATTCGCGCTGATCACCAGCTTCGCGCCACCGGTCGTGGCCGGCGCGAGCTCGAGATAGGTCTTCTTCGCGATCGTTCGAACGGCTTCGCTGCTGGCGCCCGCGGGCACCGCGACGAACGTCGTCTTGATCGTCGTGCGCTTCTTGACGTCGAGCATGGTGATCGTCGCCTGAAATCCGCCGCCGTCCTTCTCGAGCTTTCCGTAGACCAGGATGTTCGTGTCGATGTCGTTGCCGATCTCCGCCATGCAGGTCGGGCTCTCGGTCTCACACTGCTTGATGAGCTTCTCGTCGATCAGCTCGCGATCGCTGTTGGGCGCCAGCGTGTACGGACCGCTGCCGGCCTTAGCGCGCTGCCGCATCCCATCGGTGAGATCGCGTGCGACGGTGGTCGCCGCCTGATCGACCGTGCCCGTGACCTCGAGCCCGAGAATCGCAATCTTCGGCTTCGCGAGCGCAGAGGTCGAGGCCAGCACGATCAGCGCCAGCGACAGGAGGACGCGAGGCACGGTGTTCACCAGTCGATCTGGAACGTGGCGCCGCCGCCCGCAGCCGAGACCACCGGAGTCACCGAGAACTGCGGCTTCTTGCGAACGCGGCGTGACGCCGTTCCGGGCGCCGGCTGGGTCTCGGCGCTGCCACGGAAGAACGCCATGTACGCGGTACCGACGACGAGGACACCGATCGCCCCGGCGACGATGCCAGACTTGATGTTGTAGTTCCGCCACGTGCAGACGTCCTGCATCTTCTTGGTCTGGGCTGCGTCGAGCGGGGCACCGCCACCCGGCTGCTTGAAGCTTCCGCCACTGCAGTTGGAGCTGCCAACCTCCGCCTGGCCAAACCTCAGGCCCACGTCGCCCTTGTCGCCCCGCCACTTCATGAACGAGTAGGTCGAGAATGCGCCAACACCGAGGCCCGCCACGAGGGTGACGCCGAAGATCGGCTTCCAGATGTTCGACTTCGTCTCCGAGGTGGTCCCCGTGATCTCGTGCCGCAGGTCGCTCTTGCCCTCGACGAGCGTCACCGGCCGGGTGACGGTCTCACCACTGCGAATGGTCACGGTGACCTCGGCGCTGCGCTGATAGCCATCGGCCTCGACCGCCAGCCGATAGCGGCCTTCCTTGAGGCCGGTCAGCGTCGCGGTACCGGAGTTGAGGTTGCCCTTCGGTTCGTCGTCGAGCAGCACGGTGCCGCGCTCGGCGTTCGCCGTGATCACGAGCGTGCCGAGCTCGGTCGTACCGGTCAGGTCGTTGTAGGCCTTCTTCGCCGCCGCCGCGATCGCCGCCGGCTCCTTCTGCGTGATGGTGAGCGGCGACTTGGCCTTCTCCATCTTCTTCTTGTCGACGTTCAGGAGGTTGATCGTGACCGTGTAGCCCTCCGCCTTCTTCTCGAGGCGGCCGTAGATCAGGAAGTTCGCTCCGAGGTTCTTGCCGATCTCCGACATGCAACCGATCGACTCGTCGCAGTTGTGGATCAGCTTCTCGTCGATCAGCTCCTTGTCGCTGCCGATCGCGAGCTGGTACGGGCCGGTTCCGGCCTTCGCTCGCGCACGCAGTCCTTCGGTGAGGTCACGGGCCACGGAGGTCGTCTGCGCGTCGATACCGCTCGGATCCACGACCTCGAGGCCGAGAATCGCGACCGTCGGCTTGTTCGCGAACGCTACCGAGCTGGTCAGCGCGATCAGGAACAGGGCTGACAGCAAGCTAGCCATCGCCCGCCAACTCGACGAAAGTGCACGCGTCATTGGGGACCTCGAGATCCTAGTATACACCGTCCCCGAACCCGGAAGACACCGGATGACACGGCGCTGAACCGGCTTGTGGCTTGCCGGAATGTGGCGGGTTACGGTGCCGGTCTTCACCCATGCGCACCCTGTCGGCGCGGATTCTCCTCGGCTTTGCCGCGCTCACCGTGACGTTCGGTGTGATCACCGCCTCGGTCGTCTACCAGATGACCAAGGTGGAGGAGCAGGTGATCGTCATCGGCAAGGGGTATGTCCCGCTGGCGCTCGGTACCAAGGATCTGGCCCGCCGCCAGGAGGATCTCCGCAACTACCTCGAGGAGCGGCTCACCGACGAGTCGAATGCCCAGGTCGCGCGGATGGCCCTGACGCGCTCCCGCAACATCCGCGATCGAACCCTCAAGAGCACGCTCAAGACCCTCGAGACGGTCGAGCAGCTCGTCCACGTCGATCCCCGGCAGTTCGCCGTGACGCGCCCCACACTGGTAGCCCTCGAGCAGGCGGTCGCCGGCGTCGCTCCGCTCTATGACGACCTGCTCACGGCCCCGCCGCTCGGGCCCGAGGACGTCTGGGACGGCAAGCAGAAGCTGGCGTTCGAGGCACTCGGCAAGCTCCGGAACGAGGAGCGCAAGCTGTCCCTGAAGGCGAACGCGCTGTCCGAGCAGCTCGATGGGTATGTCGCCACGACAACGTTCCGACTCGAGCAGAACGAGCAGACGCTGCGGTTGCGCACGATCTATCTCGGACTCGCCGCCGTGCTGCTCGGCCTCGTGATCACCGTGTGGGTGGTGATCACCCTCCGCCCGCTGCGCCGCCTTCGCGATGGCGCCCGCCGGATCGCCGCCGGCGACTACGCGAGCCGGATCCCGGAGCGCGGACCGTCAGAGGTCGCGGATCTCGCGCGTGAGTTCAACTCGATGGGACGCGCCGTGGAGGAGCGCGAGCGCGAGCTGGTGCGATCGGAGCGGCTCGCCGCGGTCGGCAAGATGGCCGCGATGATCACGCACGAGGTTCGCAATCCGTTGTCGTCGATCGGCCTCAACACCGAGCTCATCGAGGAAGAGCTGCTCGAGGTTCCGAACGCCGAGGAGGCGCGCGGACTGTGCCGTTCGATCCATCGCGAGGTCGACCGGCTGACCGCGATCACCGAGGAGTATCTCGCGTTCGCTCGGTTGCCGAAACCGAAGGTCGCGCACGAGCCGGTCAACCCGATGGTCGCCGCGCTCGCGTCGTTCGTACGCGAGGATCTGGCAGGCAAGAAGGTCGCGCTGAGCACCGAGCTCTCGAGCGACGATCCGATCGGTCTGATCGATGCCGGCCAGATCCGGCAATGCTTGATCAACCTCGTGCGAAACGCGTCGGAGGCAGTCGCGGCCAAGGGCGGAGGGCGAGTCACGCTGCGCACACGGAGAGACGGGGATCGCGTCGCGATCGAGGTCGAGGACGATGGTGTCGGAATTCCGGCAGACGTCCTGCCCCGCCTGTTCGACCCGTTCTTCTCGACCAAGGACAGCGGCAGTGGCCTGGGGCTCGCCCTGACCCAGCAGATCGTGCGCGACCACGGTGGTGACCTCGACGTCAGCAGTGTGGTCGGGCGGGGTACGACCTTCACGGTACGCGTTCCGGGCGCTCGCGCCTGAACCAGTCCCTTGCGATCCGCGGTTCGCCCTGAGATCATCGGCGCGCGAGATGTCCGACGACGAGAAACGGCGAGACAACCGGGAGCCCGTCACGCTCTTCGTGGAATACGAAGGCGCGGACGATCTGATCGGTGACTTCACCGAGAACCTGTCGTCGGGGGGCACGTTCGTGGCGACCACGCGCGAGCTGCCGATCGGCACGCAGATCCAGCTCGTGCTCGGCTTCCCCGGCCTGCTCGCGCCGATCTCGATCGAGGGGATGGTCCGGTGGAAGCGCGGGCCCGGCAGCTCCGAAGGCGAGGCAGGAGCCGGGATCGAGTTTGCGGCCGGCCCTGCACGCGATCAGCTCGCGACGTTGATCGACAAGGTCCGCACTCGTGACCCCAAGACCGTGTCCCGGCTGTTCCGCGTGCTCGTCGTCGAGGACAACAAGCACGTCGCCCAGCTGATCACCGAAGGCCTGCGCGGCTCTGCCCGCCGCGATTTCGGCGGCGTCTCGTTCGTGTTCCGCGCCGCGGAGGATGGCCGCGCGGCAGTCGAGATCCTGCGCCGCGAGAAGTTCGACGCCTTGATCATCGATGTCTACTTGCCGATCATGGACGGTCCGCGCGTGATCCAGCAGGCGCGCGGCGAGCTCGGCCTCACCGAGCTGCCGATCATCGCGGTCTCCGCCGGAGGTGAATCGGCGCGCCGCTCCGCGCTCGACGCCGGTGCGAACATCTTCCTCGACAAGCCGATGCGCCTCCGCCAGGTCATCGACACGATGCAGCGCCTGCTCGGCACCTGATCGTCACTTCAGCTTGGCTTGCAGCTCGAGGATCTCCGGGTGCTCCGGCTCGGTCTTCGCCGCGAGCGCGATCGCCGCCTTCGCGTCCGCCTTCTTGCCGAGCTTGATCAACGCCTTCGCGCGACCGACGTGGACGAGCGCGGGGCGCCGCGGCGCCGGCTTGAGCAGCAACATCGTGTCGTAGGTGAAGAGTGCCTTCGCGCCGTCGCCGGTCTCGATCGCGGACCTGCCGAGCGCGGCGAGGACGTCCGGATCGTGCGGCGCGATGAACATCGCCATCTCGGCGTAGGTCTTCACCTTCGGCCAGCTCGCCAGCTTGGTGTACTCGGCGATCAGCTCCTTGAGGGGCGCGAGCTCCATCTGCTCGAGGAACGCGTAGTGCTCGAGCTCGACGAGCGACTTCTGCGTGTTCCCCGCCTTCTTGTACAGCTGAGACAGCTCCTGATACGGGTAGCTGCGTTCCGGGTCGAGCTTCTTCGCGGCGCACAGCTGCTTCTCGACCTCGGCGATGTTGTTCTCCGTCTGCGCGATCTGCGCGAGGCGCGAGCGCAGGTCGTAGTTGTCGTGACCATCGGCGATCAGACCGATGATCAACGACTTCGCCTTGACCGCGTCGTTCTTGTGCATCGCGACCTCGGCCATGATGTAGCGAGCGAACGGTTGCTTCGCATCGAGCGCGAGCGCGGCCTGTGCCGCAACGACGGCCTTGTCGGCATCTCCCGCGTAGTAGTGCCCGAGCGCCACGTTCGCGCGCGCGCGCGCATCCCTGGGAGCGGCGTCTGCGGCGATCTCGAGCTTCGTCATGTCGTCGAAGCCGCGGGTCGGAAGCTTGAGGGTTCCGGCGTACGGCTTGAGGCGAAGGTCGAGGTACGAGCGGAACTCGGCGTCGAGCTGCGCGATCGTCTTGCCCGTGATCAGCTGCAGCACCTCCGGCGTCTCCTTGCCCTTGCCGAACAACTTGAGCGCCTCGACGATCTTCGGGAAGCCGTACGCCTGCACGAGATACTCGACCGTCACCGCCGACTGGTAGTACGCGACGATCACGGCGCTCGTGTCGGGCTGCATGAACTCGGAGTTGAGCGCCGCGATCGAGGGCAGCGTTCCGTTGGCGACCGCACCGTAAAGATCCGCGTCGTTCTCGCGGCGCCAGTCCGGCCGGGCGATCAAGGTCTCGTACTCGCTCAGGCCCTCGGTGAACCACCGCGGCACGCGCGAGTTCGACAGCTGGATCGCGAACACGTGGCCGAGCTCGTGCCACAGCACCATCCCCCAGTTGATGTCACCCGTCGCCGGCGACATCGCCGTGATCACCTGGCCAAAGCAGACTCCGAGCGCTCCGAGATCGGGCAGACCGACGGTGCGAATCGCGTAGTCCGTTCGGTCTGCGTACAGCTCGAGCGTCGTGGGCTGTTTCGGCGTGAAGCCATACCGCTTCACCATGTCCGCGAAGGCCTTCTCGAGCGTCGGCTCGATGTAGCGCGACAGCACCGGCCGCTCGTCGTTGTGATAGCGGATCCGGAAGTTCTTCGTCATCGCGATCGAGTAGTCCTTCGGGATCGTCGATTTGAACAGGTCGCGCGTGTTGAACGTGCGGACGTTGTACTGGTCACCCGCCCACGACTTCTCGATCCACTCGAGGCCTTCCTTCTCCATCCCGAGCCGCAGGTAGCCGAGGCCCGCGCCGGCCATCGCCTCGTAGAACGAGGGACGCAGCTTCACCGCATCCTTCTCGAGCTCGATCGCCTCGACGTAGCGATGCTCGCGCACCGCTGACCTCGCGACGATCCGGTAGAGCTGGGCATACGACGGATTGATCGCGAACGCGCGCTTGCGCTCCGCGTCGTAGGTCTTGGTGTCATCACGAAGCCATGCGATCGTCGCCTTCATCGAGATCGCCTCGACGTCCTCCTTGTTGATCGCGAGGATGGAGTCGAGCGTCTTCTGAGCGTTCTCCCACTCGTTGCGGTCGATCGCGATCGACGCGCGGACCTTGAGTGCGCGAGCGTTCTTCGGATTCACTGCCAGCGCGGCATCGACGTGGTGGTTGACCGCTGCGAGGTCGTAGCGCGTCTCGACGATCACCTCGGCCATCGCGGCGTGCCCATCGGGATGGTTCGGGTTGACCTTGAACACGTCCTCGAGCGTCTGCTCGGCGAGCTGCGCCGCGTACTTCTGGAGAAACAGATCCGCCCACTCGACACCCACGTCGGTGCTCTGCGGCCGGATCTTGAGCGCCTCGCGGAACGCCTCGTTCGAGAGCTGGAACTGCGCGGTGTAGCGCGCGGCGATCGCCAGCTGCGTGAGCTGGTCGGCGTCATCGAGGTTGAGCTTCTGCTTGTCGGACTCGCTGATCGTCAGGTCGAACAGGGCCTTGGCGCCGAGGAGGTCGCCCTGGGCGTAGCGGATCTGGCCGAGCGCGGTCCGCACCCAGCGATCATCGGGGCGATCCTTGTAGAGCGCCTCGAGGTCCTTGCGGGCCTCGCCGATGCGGCCAGTATCCTGCCGCAGCTCCGCGAGGGCGAGCCGGGCCTCTGCAGCCGCCGCATCCTTGCCCTGCGCCAGGGGGGTGAGCGTGCCCTCCGCGCCGGCGAAGTCACCGGTCGCGAGCTGCGCGCGCGCGAGGAGGATCCGCGCCGCGGCGCGATCCTTGCCGACGACCTTGCCGAGCTCGCTGATCGCCGTCTTGTAGTCGCCCGCGACGAGCTTGTCGCGACCGGTGGCGAGATCGGCGTGGGCGGTCCCCGCAACCATGAACAGGACGAGGAACGCCGGTGCCAGCCTCAACTGCATCCCCTCGAATCTGGGCGACGCAGGTATCGGTGTCAAACGGCATCAAGGTGGTATCCTCGAATGGTGGCTGAGGTCTCGAAGGTACAAAATGAGGGCGCGCACGGCCTGTACAGCGCGTTCGACGCGTTCCTGAAGCAAGGGCTGCGCGAGTACTACGACCGCAGCTGGACCACGAGGAAGGGCAACTTCATCGCGCTCCTGATCGCCTCGGGCACGACGTCGTTCGCAATGGCGAAGGACTCGATTGTCGACGGCTCCGGAACCAAGAAGGTCGCGATCGGCGCGGGCCTCATGATCGCGCTGCGGATCGGCCTCAAGTACGCGATCGGCGGACCTCTCGGCCTGGTCCTCTCGGTCGCCGCCGGTGCCTCGATGGTGTCCTATTTCATCAGGAACCAGAAGGACATCATCAAGAAGGTCACCCTGTACAAGACCGTGATCGCCGACTCCGAGAAGCGCTACGACGAAGTGCAGTCGGGTTGGCGCGACGGCAAGTACGAGATCACCGATCGCAACCTCATGATCGATGG
>JACCQV010000098.1 GCA_013813945.1 Deltaproteobacteria bacterium
CGCCCCGTGGCACGCGACTTTGCGGGCGCGATCGAGCGCGCGCCGATCACGAAGCCGCGCAATGGGTGGCAGCGCATCGCCACGATCAGCGACGTCCTGCCCGGTGATGTGTTCGCGTGGAGGCGCCCGCGTGGGCTGCCGAGCAAGAACACCGGGCATGTCGGCTTCGTCGTCGATCGACCGCGGCCGGTCGAAGGAATGCCCGGCGCGTGGGCAGTGCAGATCGTCGACTCGACGTCGTCGTATCACCAGGACGACACGCGCAGCGACGACGTCGATGGCGGGTTCGGGATCGGAACGCTCGTGTTCCTCACCGATGAGACCGGCCGCGCGACGAGCTACGGCTGGTCCGGCACGCGCAGCGAGTGGTACATCGTCACGCCGATCGTGTTCGGCCGCGTGTCGCGCTGACCGGCCGGAGCTACGCGAGTCGGATCCAGCGGGCCTTGGCCGCTTCGATCTTGCCGCTGAACGCCTGCGGGAAGTGCCGCTGCACGTAAGCGAACGCCTGCTGGATGAGCTCGCGATCGACTTCCTGCGGAACTTCCATGTTCTGATCATGCGGATCAGGACGGATGCCGAGACGCACCACCTCGGTGAGGCGGAGCACGTGGAGTCTGTTCACGAACAGGGCGTGCGCGATGCCGAGAAACAGCTCCTCGGTAGCAGGGTCCTGGGCGGCCATTGAGGGACCGTACCTACCACAGCCCTACGGGCGTTTCCATGCGCTCGCCAGCCCGATCAGGCGTGCGTTCGGCGTGATCGCGTAACCCTGCACATCGACATTGGATAAGACGACGTTGTCCTCATGCCACAGGGGGATCGTCGGGACCTCCCCGGCGACCAGGCGCTGGACCTCGCTGTACAGCGCCTTGCGCTTGACCCGATCCAGCTCGTGGCGACCGGCGCGGGTCAGCTCGTCGACCCGGGCGTTCTTGTACCGCCAGCGGTTGCCGCCATCGGGGTTGGTGGCGTCCGGAATGCGCGAGGAGTGGAAGTACGTGAAGTAGAAGTCCGGATCCGTGATGTCGGAGGTCTGCATCGACGCGAGCTGATAGCTGCCCTTCTTGATGTCCGAGAAGAACGTCGCGAACTCGAAGCTGCGGACCTCGACGTCGAGGCCGACCTCCGCGAGCTGCGCCGCGATCACGCGAGCGAGGGTCACGCGGAATGCGTCCGAGCTGGTCTTGTAGACGAGGCGGGCGCGCGGCTTCGGGCCGGCACCATCGGGATCGCGAAGGCCGGCTTCATCGAGGAGCTGCCTGGCCCGCGCGACGTCTCGATCCCAGCGCGGGACATCGGGCTCGTACGCCCAGTGACCGGGTGCGACCAGCCCCGTCGCGAGCCGTGCGCGTCCGCCGAACTTCGCAGCGATGATCGCGGGCCGATCGATCGCGAGTGCGATCGCCTGACGAACGCGAACATCGCGCAGCATCGGATCGGCGTTGTTGAGCAGCATCTGCGTGAGCAGAACGCTCGGCGCCGACGTGATCTGGATGCGCGGCCGATCCTTGACCTCCTCGACGAGGTCGAGCCGCACTCCGTTCTGGATCAGGTCGGCGGCCCCGCCCACCATCATCAGCAAGCGTGCCGATGCATCACGCACGAACTTGATCTCGACGTGCGGAACCTTCGGCTTGGCTCCGTAGTAATGCGGGTTGACGTCGAGCAGTGCATGGCTCGAGGTGAGCTCGTTGACGACGTACGGCCCGGCTCCCTTGCCGGTACGCGAGATGATCCCGAAGTCGATATCGGTCTCGAACGTGGCGAGCGGCTCGCGCAGGTGGAAGCGCACGCTCCGCGGTCCGCGCACCTCCACGCTCGAGAACCGCTCCGTGAAGCTGCGATGAAACAGGCTGTCGGAGTCCTTCGCCAGCATCGACTGGTACGTGTACGCGACGTCCTCGGCGACGACCGGACTGCCGTCGGAGAACTTCGCGTCCGGCCGCAGCTCGATATCCCAGGCAAGATCACCGAAGCGCTCGACCTTGGTCGCCAGCTCGAGCCGCGGCACGAGGGATTCGGTGTCGACCGCAGTCAGCCCGACGTGCACGAGCTTGGACAGCTTGCCGTCATAGTTGCTGATCGCGTAGCGGGGATCGCTGCTCGCCATCGAGGCCTCGATCACGACGACGAGCGTGTCATCGGGCGTGCGCCGGTCGCGCGGGCTGCACCCGATTGCGACCGCGAGCGCGGCGAGCCACAGCTTCATCGGGGGGATCGTAGCACCCGCGCGTGACGTGATAGCGTTTCTGCGTGGGCACCCGTCGAGGCGCGTTGTGGCTGGTCGTGGTCGCTGCGGTCGCCGGCAGCGCGCCGCGGCTCGCGGGATCGCAGGGCAGCGGCGGCAGCGGCAGCACGGCGCCCGAGCCCACACCCGTCCCTCCGGGGCTCTCCGAGGATGACGACGGCGCCGGCAGTGGCAGCGGTAGCGCGCTGTTCGCCCCCGCCCTGCCCGCCGCCAAGCGCGCGTGGCTGAGCGAGCGAATCACGACTGCCATCTCGGCGCGACCCTCGCTCGGCGGAGCGAAGATCGCGATCGCGATCACCGACCTCGTGTCCGGCGACGAGCTGTTCGCGGTCCATGCGGATGTCGGGATGAACCTGGCGTCGAACGCGAAGATCCTGACGGCGATCGCGGCGCTCGGGACACTCGGCAACGGGTTTCGCTGGCGGACGTCGGTGTTCATCGATCCGGTCGATGAGGTCGGCACGATCGCCGGTGATATCTACCTCCGCGGCCGCGGCGATCCGCTGCTCACGGTCGGCCACCTCGAGGAGCTAGCCGACGAGCTGCTCGCCCGCGGGATCCGGAGGATCGAGGGTCGCCTGGTGCTCGACGCCGGCTACTTCGATGGCGATGTCGAGCCGCCGCACTTTGCGGAGCAGCCCAAGGAGCGCGCCGGGTTCCGCGCGCCGGTGGCCAGCCTCGGCGTCTCGCGCAGCGCCGCGACGATCAAGATCGTCGCCGAGCCGGCAGGGGGGCCCGCCACGATCACGCTCGAACCGGATACGGGAGGGTACCTCCAGCTCACCAAGCGCGAGGTCATCAGCGTCAACGAGGGCCGCACGCGCCTGCGGATCGAGGCCAAGCCCAAGCGCGATCACGTCGAGTACGAGGTCTCCGGCCAGATTCGCGCCGGCGAGGGCAGCTGGGACCTTCGCCGTCGGGTCGACGATCCGGCGCGGTTCGCTGCCGAGGTGTTCCGTCGCGCGCTCGCGGTCCGCGGGATCTCGATCCGGCAGAAGGCATTCGGATCGGGGCCGGTACCACCGACCGCGAAGCTGATCGCCGCGCATGACAGCCAGCCGCTCGGCGAGGTGCTGCGGTTCATGAACAAGACAAGCGACAATTACGTCGCGGAGTCGGTGCTCAAGACGATCGGCGCGGAGACCCGGACCACACCGGGACCTGCGACCTGGGCCGACGGGGTTGCGGGAGTCCGTGCGTACCTGACGACGCTGGGTCTGACCCCGGGCTCGTATCGAGCCGACAACGGATCCGGGTTGTTCGCCGCGACGGAGGTATCCGTGCACCAGCTCGTCAAGCTACTGACGGCTGCGCACGCAGACTACCGGATCGGCCCGGAGCTCCTCGGCTCGCTCCCGATCGGTGGCGTCGACGGAACGCTGGCCAGGCGGTGGCATGGGCAACCCGCTCAGGGTCGAGTTCGGGCGAAGACCGGCACGCTCGACAAGGTGATGTCACTCGCCGGCTATGCCGCGACTGACAGTCGCGTCCCTCTCGCATTCGCCGTCGTGGTCAACGATATCCCTCCGGGTCAGCGCCCGATTGCACGTGCGATGGTCGATGACGTGGTTGCCATCATCGCGGCGTACCTCGGCGCCCGCTGAGCGTTGCTGCAACTCGACGGCGGTGGTACCAACGCACCATGGCAGAGCTCAAGGGCAGCAAGACCCACGCAAATCTCAAGGACGCATTCGCAGGCGAGTCGCAGGCGAACCGCCGTTACCTCTATTTCGCAAAGGTCGCCGACGTCGAAGGCCAGCCCGACGTGGCCGGCCTCTTCCGTGACACGGCAGAGGGCGAGACCGGCCATGCGCACGGTCACCTCGATTACCTCAAGAAGGTCGGCGATCCGGCGACCGGCGAGCCGCTCGGTGACACGAGCCTGAACCTCAAGGCGTCGATCGCCGGCGAGACCTACGAGTACACGCAGATGTACCCGTCGTTCGCCAAGACCGCGCGCGAGGAAGGCTTCGAGGAGATCGCCGAGTGGTTCGAGACCCTGGCCCGCGCCGAGCGTTCGCACGCCGGTCGGTTCCAGAAGGGCCTCGACTCGCTGAACACGAAGTAGTCGCGATGGCGCCATCATGAGCCTGGTCCGTCCGATCACGCGACTCGACATCAAGGGTCCCGCGATGTACGCGCACATCAGGGACGACTATCGAAATCGCGTGATCGCGATGAAGAAGGTCAGGCGCGTGATCCTCGGCGACAACGTCGAGATCGTGTTCGACAACCGCCATACCCTCAGTCTGCAGATCGAAGAG
>JACCQV010000116.1 GCA_013813945.1 Deltaproteobacteria bacterium
GGAGAGCGCCCAGTTCCCGAGTTCGTCGACGCCGAGGGACAGGAACTGGTCACTCGCGGTCCCGACCAGAGTGAAGATCAAGTCGAAGTTCACGAGCGGTTGAATCGCGCGCACCCACAGTCGCATCGAGAGCACTCCAACCGCTTGCAGTGGCAATGGCCGGATGAGTCCTGCGCGCGTACCATTTCGATCCACGGGCACGAAGCTCTCGAGCGCGAAGGTCCCACGATGGGGCTGGTTCGTCGTGCGGGCGACGGTTGCGCCAGGGGTGGTGACATTGGTCCAGCCCACGAGTGCGGCCTCGAAGTCCTCGCAGACCAGCGCTGTCGCCCGGCAGCCGGGGGGCGCGTCGGTCGCGCTGTCGTCGCGGGCACCACCGTCGTCGATCTCACCGAACCCGACGCGGCCGCAGGCAGCGAGCGCGACGAGGATGCCGGACCGCCACATCCTGTGATGATGCACTATTCCGGCGGCACTTCGTCGGCCGTTCGCTCGTCGTCGATCACGAGCTTGAGCCCTGCGGGGAGCGTGTCACCGAGCGCGACGCGCTCCTCGCGAGCCTCGAGCGCGACGACCTGCTCGATCAGCACGACCGCGCGATCACCGCCGGGCATCGCGCGGACGGCGGTGGCGAGCTGCGCGCGCATCGCGTCATCGAGATCGCGTGTGCGATCGCCGGTGCGCCGGCCGAGCTGCGCGAGCGGGAACGCGACCTTGTCCGGCTCGGGCCAGTCCCACGCGATGAGGTGGCCCAGCCACTCTTTCACCTTGCCCGGAGGCACGATGAGGTTGAGCGGTCCGTAGAGCGGTACGCGTGCGCCGACCCGAGACAGTGCCCACAGGTGCGTCGGATCTTCACGGCCCTTGCGCGTATCCATGCGACGGATCAGCTCGTCACCCAGCTTGAGCTTGTGCTGGACCGCGAGACGCTCGAGGCTCGCGACCACGCGCCAGATCTCCTGGAGCTCCTGCTTGCTCGCCTTTGCATCGGCGAGCTTCTTCGCCTGCAGCGGATTGGGCAGCAGCAGCTTCGCCAGTCGATCGTAGAACTGATCCTGCTGGCCCTTCGCGAGGCCACCGGCGATCCGTCGCCAGACGATCCACCACGCGAGCTTGCCCGGCTCGCTCTTGGGGAACGCGAGGCCCTCGTTGAACACGCCCCACATCACGCGCGAACGCCAGGTGTCGAGTGGTGCGCCGACGCCGGGACGCAGCAAGAAGCCGGCGAGGTTGAGCCAGCGATGCTCGTGATCGGCGGTCTTCTTCCGCTCCGGCGCGACGTCGACGAGTGCATCGAACAACGCACGCGCCGTCATCATCGACCACTCGTCGCGCCGGGTCTCGAACAAGGTCTCGAGGTCACGAGTCAGCGTCGCCAGGCCTTCACCGGTCTTGAACGCCTTCTGTAGTCGCGCCTTCGCGACGTCGATCGCGGCGTGCGGTGCGGCGTCGGCCGCGTCCTCGGCTGCCGGTGCCGTGCCGCCCGACCGCATATCGAACGCCAGCTTCCAGGTCTCGCTCGGCGGTTCACGATCGACGGCGAGGATCTCGAGCGCGCCTAGCTCGGTGATGTGGATCTCGAGACGGACCGTGACCTCGCCGCGACCGCGCGCGCGCAGCACGGTGACGATCGGCGGCAGCTCGAGGAGGTCACTGCCGTCCTCGAGGGTGTCCGCCTTGCCATCGCCAATCGGGACGAGTGCGCCGGGCCGATCGTCGCGCGTGCTCGAGGAGTACAACCGGAAGCTGACCGGCCGGTTCGTCACGAGCCGGAAGTCGCGCTCGAGCTGGACGCGCGCACCATCCTCGAGGCCCGGTGGCGCAAGACACACCGCGAACCGCGCCGGCTCGGCGGCAGCGCCCGCTTCCATCGTCGGGATCCGGCGTCGCGATCCGCTCGCATCGACGCCGACGTAGAAGGCGCGCGGCGTACCGCCCTTGATCCGGGTCGCCAGCCCGCGGCGAACGAGGCCGTAGTACGCGGCTCCCTGCGCGACGGCCATCTCGGGCATCTGCGCGGGGAGCTCCCGCGGCGGCGAGCCCTGCCACTGCCCGATCTGCTCGAGCACTCGTGCTCGCAACGACGTCGGCGTCATCGCGCCGCCGTTGAACAGCACGGCATCGACGCGCGACGCTTCGTGGCGCTGGAGAAACGTCGCGAGATGACGGGTCACCGCCGGATCGTTCGCATAGGGCAGCCCGAACTCCTGCAGTCCGCCTCGGGCGCGCACGAGCGGTGCGCCCTTGGGCACGAGCGGGAAGAAGCCGTCGAACAGAACGGCGTGCAGCTCCGCTCGCGTGACGTCATCGCGCAGGGTGCCGCCGATCAGCTTGGCGCCGCGACTCTGCACCACGATGGGCGCCGACTCGGGCGGCGCATCTCCGAGCAGCGTCTCCTTGGCGAGTCGACACGCATGGACGAGGCCGTGCCACTGCAGCGCATCGAGCTTCTTGCCAGTCCTGGCGACGACGCGCTGCTCGACGATCTTCGCGAGCGTGAGGTCGAGGTTGTCGCCACCGAGGAGCAGGTGATCACCGACCGCCGTCCGGGTGAAGCCATCACCGTTCGCATCGACCTCGATCAGCGTGAAGTCGGTGGTGCCGCCGCCGACATCGAACACGAGCACGCGCTCGCCGGGTGCGAGACCCTTGGCGCCGATCGCCTGATCGATCCAGGCGTAGAACGCAGCCTGGGGTTCCTCGAGCAAGACGACCTGCGGGTATCCGGCCTTCGCCGCAGCCTGCAGCGTCAGCTCGCGCGCGGCCTCGTCGAACGAGGCGGGTACGGTGACGAGGACCTCCTGGTCGGTGAACGGCGCATCCGGATGCTCGTGGTCCCACGCCCCACGAATGTGGCCGAGGACCTCCGCCTGCGCGGCGATCGGCGACAGCTTGGGGCCGTCGTTATCGCCCCACGGCAGGATCGCGGCCTGGCGATCGACACCGGCGTGACACAGCCAGGACTTCGCCGACGCGACCATGCGCGACGCCATCCGCGCGCCCTGGTTGCGTGCGAGCTCACCCACGACGGGGCGCACCGCCGTTGACCCGGTCGACGGCCGCCAGGGCAGGGCGGTCTCGTGCGCAGCGAGGTCGATGTCACCGGCGAGGTAGACGAAGGACGGGAGCTGCCGGCGCGGCGTGACCTCGCCCGGTGCCACGAGCTGCGGCACCTCGAAGACCCGGACCCGCGGATCCGCGGCGAGCGTATCGACGAACGCGACCGCGGAGTTGGTCGTGCCGAGATCGATGCCGATCAGGTAGCGCGCGGGCACTGCGAGTGTTCCTACCGCATTGTGTCCCCGAAAAGGAAAGCCGCACGCAAGGTTGATACCCTGGCGGTGTGATCCGCCTCCTCGCGCTGTCGTTCGCCCTGCTCGCGTGCTCGAAGCAGGCCAATCCCGCCAACGACCCGGTCGACCTCAAGAACGACGGCTGGTCCTGCTACTCGTACATCGGGGATCGAACACACTGCGAGCTGCGGATGGATTTCTGCAACCAGACACGCGAGAAGATTCCACCGGAGTACAAGCCCGATGAGTGCGTGCGCGTCGACGTCGTGTGGTGCTACGAGCGACCGGGCGACGATCCGGTCGAATCCTCGGCGGGTGATCCGGCCATGATCGAGGAGACGATCCGGCGCTGGTGCTACCGCTCGCCCGAGGAGTGCGCGGCGCACGACCCCGAGTGCGTCAAGCTACCGTAGGTCGCTTCCGCTCAGGCGCGAACGAACGTCCCGTGGAACGTGATCGGGACGTGATGGTCGAGCCAGATCTTGGCGACCGGTCCGTCGGGGATCCGCGCCGCGTCGTAAACGGCCACGAACGCACGGTCGCGCATATGGCAGAGCGACAGCACGTGACCATCGACATACAGCGGTTCGGTCGCGCGCTGGTCGGCCGGCAGCTCGTGCGCGGTAATCTTGCCGTGGGGATCGATCGAGCCGATCGCGGACAGGTCATCGAACACGACGTACGTGATCGAGTGCTCGCGGCCTTGCTCGCCCGGGATCAGGGTCGGGAACTCGCAGATCCGATCCGCGATCCGCTCGGAGCGCAGCGTCTTTCGCGCGAGATCGATCGTCGCGCGATGCAGCGTTCCCTCGGCGAGGACCGGCTTCGTGCTGCCGGCGAGCTGCGCACCGATGTCGTAGAACGAGTCGAACGTAGGATTGCGCACGTAGTCGACCACGAGCTGGCCATCGCGCATGAACGCGTTCGCGAAGTGCCACTGGTAGAACGCGTCGACCGTGAACCGCACCGGCTCACGGGGACGGTCGATCGGCACGCAGATTACCTCGGTGCCGAGCTCGGGCTTCCAGCGAAACATCTTCTCGAAGCCGCCGACCTGGAGCAGCATCCGTGGCACATCGACCCGCACGGGTGACACGAAGAAGACGAGGTGCGTGTCGGTGGCGATGAAGTCGTGCAGCATCGGCGGACCCGGGAGGTCGACCGCACCGAGATGCCGAGCGCGGCCGACATCCGGGAGCGCGTAAAGGTGCAGCTTGGTGTGGCGGCCGTACTCGAGACCGAAGTTGTAGGTCGCCTTGCGGGCCTCGACCCGATGCGGGTGCGCCGAGAACATCGATTGGATCACGGACAGGTCGGTCTCGCCGATCGTCGAGAGGTCGCGCGGATCGATCTCCGTTGGCTTGCCGGCCTCCATCAACGCGAACAGGCGCCCCTGCCACTCGATGATGTTGGTGTTCGCGGTGTTCTTGCCGCGCCCCCGGAACATGCTGACCACGCGGCGCGCCCACGGCGCGGACAGCCCGTAGAGCACCTTGCCGGCGGCGCGCTCGTCGCGAAGGCCCGCGGTCGAATGGATCTTCGACGCTCCGAGCGCCGCGCCATCCGCGATCCGGATCGCGGTGGTCGCACCGTCGCCCTCGAACGGGTGCGTGTACCGCGTACCGAACTGGCCGAACTGGCCGGGTCCGTTGCGATACAGGGTGCCGCGCAGCCCAGCCGGCAAGGTGCCTTCGACGCGAAGCGGCTCGAAGCCGTGCTGGCGCGTCAGGTCCTTCGACCACAGCAGACCGATCAGGCCGGGATCCGCGGACGTGGGCTTGTGGGCGGCGACCATGGGATCGTTTCTGACCATAGCAGCGCGCGCGTGCACGCGCCGCCCGCCCGCTTGCCTAGCGTCGGGCGTCGTAGATGTACTTCACGCCGCCGACGGTCCGGGTGAAGTAGATATGCATGCCGTCGGGCGAGACCCACGGATCCTCCTCGAAGCCCTGGGTCGACAGCTCGTCCAGCCGGCGTGGAGGTTCGAACTCAGCGCCGATCGATGACCGGTGAGCTTCGTAGAGATCGAAGTCGGTCCCGGTGAACCGGTTCGAGTGAAAATAGATCGCGAGTCCGTCGGGCGACAGGTGGGGATGGCTGTCGATCCCGGCCGAGTTGATCATCACCTCGGGGAGCGGCATCTCCCATGCGCCGCTCGGCATCGCGCGGATGCCGATGTAGATGTCCTCGTCATCGAAATTAGCGCTCACTCGGGAGAGCGCGATCATCCGGCCGTTGGCCGTGATGCTGCCTCCGATCTCCGTGTCCACCGTGTTCAGCGAGGCCACCGCCACCGGCTCCCCCCAGTTCGAGGCGCGGGTCGGCCGGGTGTGCATCCAGATATCGCTGCCGCCCATCCCCCCGGGCCGCGTACTCGCGAGGTACATCGTCAGGCCGTCGGTGGTCACGTACGGCGCCGACTCGCGGACGAGGCTGTCCAAGTCGTTGAGCCCCTGCGCATTGAAAAGCGCGGAGAAGGCCCCGCCCATTGGCCGAGTTGCCACGACGATGTCCGACGTTCCCGGGGAACCGGATCCGGATCCGGATCCGTACATCAGAAACAGCTCGCGCTCGTCGCCGGTCAGCGAAGGATCCTCGACGACGAAGCCGTTGGGCGGACTGTAGACACGCGATACGTTGCCCCACATCGTCGTGGGATGCGTCATCGGCGCATCGAGCATCTCGCCGTCGCCGGACGCATCGGGCGTCGCCGGCGGGCACGTCCCGGTCGCCCCGACCGCGCGGCATACCGGCCCGACACACTCGAAGCCCGACGGGCACATCCCTGCCGGCGAGCACGCAAGCTCGCAGTCCGTGAAGGCAGGCGAATAGCAGGCAGCTGCGGCGACGATCGCGGCGACCAGGGCAAGCAGAGCGCGGCGCTTTACCATTGGCGGTCCTTCTTGTGCGTGACCTTGGTCGGAATCAATAGCTCCATGAACGCCTCGATGAACGCCGCCGCATCGACATCCTTGTTGCCGGTGAGCACGGGGCCATCGAAGTGCTTGGTGTGCTTCGCGCCCTCGCGCTCGCAGACCAGGGTGCGATCAGACTTCGTCTTGAGCACGTAGTCCTTCTCGAGCGTGAAGTAGCGCCCCATCGTGGGGTCCTTCTTGTTCGCGACCAGCCCGACGTAGAACGCCTCGCCGAGCTCCTTGGGCGGCGGTAGGTCCACGACGCCGATCCGGTACGGCTCACGAACCTGAGACAGCAAGAACGGCACGTGCTCGATGTGGGCCTGCCCCCACACGGGGTCGAAGAAGAACTTCTCCTTGCGCTCGATCACGCCGATCACGGTCGCCGCTCCCTTGAGCTTGACGAGGTTCGGCAAGAACACGTGGACCAGCGCGTACTCCGGGGTCATCGCCATGCTCCATCGTACTCCAGTCCGCTACTCGCGCTCGCGAACGGAGTACTCGAGCTTCCATCGGCCGCGGCCGTCGCGTGCGACGCACCACAGCTCGAGTGTCCCGACCTCGGTGACGTGCGCTTCGAGACGGACCGGCACGAGGTCTCCTGCCTTGCGCTCGCCATCCGCGGCGACCAGCTTCTCCACGGGATCGAGCTCGGCGAGTCCGGGCGCATCTGCATCGATCAGCGTGCCGGGCCCGTCGTCCTTGCGGGTCGCTGCGGCGAAGAACCGGAAGTTCGAAGTCTCGCCGACGATCAGCCCGAGCTCGTCATCGGGCAGCTCGACCGTCGAGCCCTCCTCGAGACCCTGCGGTGCAACGCACAGCGCCTTGAGGGGTGGCGCGAACCCGGGGATCGCCGGCATCGCGCTCTCGATGCCGATGTAATAGGCGCGTGCGGTGCCGCCGCGGATGCGCACGCCCTTGCCGCGACGAACCTGGCCATAGTGCGCAGCACCGAGTGCTACGGCGAGATCGAGATCCGACCCGCCGAGCACCTTGACGTCGCGACCCGCCCACGTGCGCAGCAGATCGGTGATCCGCTGCTGCAGCTTGGTCGCCTTCATGACGCCGCCGTTGAACAGGACCGCGCTCGGCATCCGACCGAACCGACCGATGAACTCGGCGAGATGGCGCGTGATCGCAGGATCGTGGGCGTAGGGCAGGCCCATCTCGCGCAGGCCCACGGTGCGGCGGCGCTCCGCCTTGGCGTCCGCACCGACGGTGGGGAAGAAGCCCTCGACGAGCATCGCCTCGGCCTGTTCGCGCGTGACCTCGGCCTTCATCGTGCCGCCGATCAGCTTGCTGCCGCGGCCGAGGATCGAGATCGGGACCGACTTCGGCGGCTTGTCACCGAGGAGCTTCTCCTTCGCACCACGACACGCATGGACGAGGGCACGCTGCTGCATCGCATCGAGCGTCTTGCCGGCATCGGTGATCTGCTTGCCCGCGATCGCCGCGAGCGCGAGATCCATGTTGTCGCCGCCGAGCAGGATGTGATCGCCGACCGCGATCCGCTCGAGCGAGAGTGCCCCCTCCTCCTGCGCGACCTCGATCAACGAAAAATCCGTGGTGCCGCCGCCGACATCGCAGACGAGGACGATGTCGCCAGGCGACAGGTCCTTGCGCCAGGCATCACCGCGCGCGGCGAGGTACGCGTAGAACGCGGCCTGCGGTTCCTCGAGCAGCGTGACCTTGTCGAAGCCGGCCTCGCGCGCGGCAACGACCGTCAGCTCGCGGGCGACCGGATCGAACGAGGCCGGGACGGTCAGCAGGACCTCCTGCTCGTCGGCCGGGTCATCGGGGTTCGCGTCGTCCCACGCGGCGCGCAGGTGCGCGAGGTAGCGGGCACTTGCGTTGACCGGCGACACGCGTTCGCCGCCCTCCATCTCCTTGTCGAGCTCGCGCTGCGCTCCGCGGAACGGCAGCACCTGCGCGGTCCGATCGATCGACGGATTGCACAGCCATGACTTCGCCGACGACACGAGCCGATGCGGCAGCTCCGCGCCGCGCTCGCGCGCGAACGTGCCGACCGCATAACGCATCGGGCCCGACCACGGCAGCTGGAGCTGCGCGGACGGCACCTCGTGCTCGCTGGGGAGCAGAAGGAACGAGGGCAGGGACGACCGCTCCGCGATCTCCCCAGGGCCGACGACCTGCATGACCGGGATCGCGCGCGCAGGTGCTTCGTCCGCGACGGCGATCGCCGAGTTGGTGGTTCCGAGATCGATACCGAGGATCTTCATGCGCCGAGCTCGACTTCCGCCGGAGCGATCACGTTGCGATCGATACCTTCGGCGAGTGTGGGGAGCTTGGCGTCTACCACGCGCCATCCGTGGTGGCGAAGCGTGCCGCGAAACGGCGGCTCGCCCTTCGCCTCACCGATCAGCCGGATCTCCGCAGGGTCGAAGCCCTTCGGAACCGAGACTTTCTCCTCTTCTGCACCGGGCATCACGGGCTCGAACGCGAGGTGCTGCTCGAGGACCTTGCGACAACCGCGGTGAACGTCGCGCGCGGCCGCGCCGATATCGCCATCCGAGAATCCATCGAGTGGCTCGCGCAGGAAATCGACGAGCCGACCCTCGCGCTGGAACAGAGCGAGCAACGCGAGTGCGCCGTCCCGGTGATGCTGGGTCGTCGACAGCTTCTCGACCTTCGGCGCCGGCTTCTCCACGACCACCACCGGCTTGTCGGGGACCTTGTCCGGCAGCTGCTTCGGCGGCTCCGCTCCCTCCGGGAGGAAGCGCACGACATCGGTCGGCAGCGTCTTGCCGAACAGGATTCGAAAGAAGCAGACCCAGGCCAGGACGAAGCGCGACATCGGGCGGATCTAATGTCGAGGAGCGCTCGCCGTCGAGGTCTCCCCGCGGAAACCACCCGAATGGAGGGGGCGTTGTCTCGAAAAACTGACGATCCGGATGCGGATCACCCCTGCAAGTAGGCATCAGCGCAGGTTCGTGTCGTGGCGCGAGCCTTGCTCGGAGCGTTCTCACCTATGCGCCGCTATGCCGCCATTCTCCTCCTCCTTGCCGGATGTGACCTCTACTTCGGAGGCGACGACGAACCGCCCTGCACCGGATACGGAATCGGAGCCAGTCCAGTCGCACCGAACGAGCTGCGCAACCCGCAGACCGGCCAGTGCCAGAGCTACGGCGGAGGGGGCGGTTGCTACGACTACGTCGACGGCGATGGCCGCTGCGCGCCGTGCGCATACGACGTCGCGCCGCAGCCCGACTGGGGCAGCTGTTACAGCACGTGCGACGGGCTCGACGAATCGACCTGCCTCGCCGCCCCGGGCTGCATCGCGGCGTATGACGAGAACACCGACTACGCCGACGCGCCGAGCGAGATCAGCTTCAAGGGCTGCTGGGCCACCGCGCCCTCGGGCCCGATCCAGGGCGGCGGGTGCTGGGAGCTCGACGCGCAGGCGTGCTCGAGGCACGACGACTGCTCGATGTACTACGGCGACGGCTACGGCAAGGACTCGCCGACCAACGCGCTCATCGCGCCGCCGACGTTCCAGCGC
>JACCQV010000128.1 GCA_013813945.1 Deltaproteobacteria bacterium
CAATTATTGCCTCCGGCGAGTCCTCGGCCCGGTTCTGATCGCGCTCGTGTTTGCGTGGGCCGCGTGCGGCCCCAAGCAGCCGCCCGTACCTCCGCCCGGGCCGGCGATCCCGGCCGATCCCGTGGTCGATCTGCGCGAGATGGACGTCGAATGCGACGCGCTGGTCGCCGCCCTCCGTGCCTACAAGAGCTGCGAGAACCTCGACGAGGACGACCAGCAGGATCTCGACGGCTGGATCGAGCGCGCGACGAAGGACTTCGCGGCAGGTCGCAAGGCCCGTCCCGAGCCCAATGGCCAGCGCGCGATCGCCCTCGCCTGCCTGCGCGCGACGAAGTCAGTCCAGGCTGCGACCGAGCGCTGCCATGCCGGCCCACCACCCAAGGACGTCACGTACGGCCCGTAGCCGCCTAGAGCTCGATATCGAACCCGCCGCGCACGCCGAGCTTGATCACGGTCCGATCGTCGCCCTCGACGAACGTCCGCTCCCACGAGATACCGAGCGCGGCGCCGGGGAACAGGAAGCGCGTGCGCAGCGCGCGGCCGCCGATCGCGAACCCGAAGTGCACGCCCTGATCGACGTCGGTCCAGTCAACCTCGGTGGATCGACCGAGCCAGCCGCCCGATAATTCGAGGTGCGTGTTCGCGGTCACCACGTAGCGATAGACCACCGGAATCACGAGATCGGCACCGACCTGCAACGTGGTGCGCTCGCCCGTCTCGTCGCGTGGAAACGATCCGCTCGCGTTGAGCTCGGCACCGACGAACATGCCGTCGCCGTCCGTGAACATCCGCCCGAACAGCAGCCGCGCAGCGCCGCCGAACCCGAGGTCCTGGCGATCGCCCTGGCTGATGGCGTGCGCCTTGCCGCCGCCACCGATGGAGATGACCCACGCACGCTCGGAGACCTGGCGGCCGCGGAACGGGTTCTCCGGCTCGAGCCAGAACGGGCAATCGAGCGACATCTCCTCGGCGCGCGCGAGCACGAGCTTGACGCGAGTCAGCACGAGCAGATCGTCGACGGCCTTCAGCTTCTTGCCGCGGCGCAGGTACGCGACCTCGACCGGACCACCTTTGCGCGTGATCTCGGCTTCGATCCAGCCAGCGAGCGCGCGCCGCTCGAGAGCATCGACCCGGCACACCGAATCGAGCGCGGGATTCATCAGCTTCTCGATCTCGACACGATCGACGCCCCAGCCGGGCGTCTCTGCGATCGTGACGAGGCGTTCGAGATCGCGGAACAGCGCCCGCTCGTTCGGCTCCTGGGGTGACGGAGTCCGGCACGCCCCCACGAGCACCACCAGCCCGAGCGCCCTCCTGCTCGCGAATCGCCCGGGGGTCACGCCGCTGCCGTCGGCGCGGGCGCTCGTGCAGCCGCGACGATCTTCCTGAACTCCTGGCGCTCCTCTACGGTCAGCGTCATCCACGCGGACAGAGAGTACCCGGCCATGAAGAAGAACAGAATGTCGAAGAAGAAGGTCGGCTTGAAGATCAGCGCGGCGATCGTGACGGTCATGAAGATCGTCGCGACGACATAGAACCCTAGGCGGTGCTTGCGGGCGATCCGGTGGCTCGGGAACGGCAGGTAGGTCAGCGTCGCGAGCGCCATCGCCGGGATCAGGACCACGCCGAACCACCAGCCGCCGGGTGCGTACGGCGTGAGCGTCGCGTTGCAGTAGGCCATCGCCCAGAAGCCGAGCACCGAGCGCGGGAGGCCGACCCAGACGCCCGTCATCTCCACGGGTTTGACGATGTTGCGTGCGTGGCGGACCGAGACGGCGATCAGGAGCGACGCACACAGGGCCATCGCCAGGACGTGGTTCCACGGATGCGGCAGAAGGCCTGCGTCCTTGTAGACCGTGTAGACGATCGCCGCGGGGGCGACGACGTGCGAGAGGTGGTCGCTGATCGTGTCGTACTCGGCGCCGAACGCGTTGGACGTGCCGAGCTTGCGCGCGACGTAGCCATCGAGCGTGTCGCCGCACAGATAGCCGATCATCACCGAGATGCCAGCGGCGAACGGCTGGCCGTTGATGCACAGACAGATCCCGACGATTCCGCCGAGCAGATTGATCGTCGTGAACAGGTCCTTGATCCCGAACATCAGCGCACGGGATCCGGGACCGTTACGCGGTCCGGCGAACGACGTCGAGTACGACGTAGCGCGAAGCCGCAGGCACCGCGCGCAGCGGTGGCGTCTCCGCGGTCTCGAACTGGGTGATGCGCTCGAGCTCTTCGAGCTTGCGACCGGTGTACGCCGTGGTCGCGAAGGTGCTGATGATCGTGCGGTTGATCGCGAGCTCGGTCTTTGCGGCGATGCACAGCACGTTCGAGTTGTTGATCGTGCGCGCCATCTCGGCGTCCTCGACCGTCATGCAGCGCGCCGCGTAGATGTCGCGGAACTTGTTCGCGGCGATCGACATGCCCATGCCGGTGCCGCAGCACAGAACGCCGAAGCTCTCGGGGTCGGCCCGGACCGCGGTGCAGACCAGCTCCGCCGAGCTGAGGTAGTGCAGCTGCTCGTCGACCGCCTCGATCACGGTGCCGTACGCGGAGAGTGCGTCCCGGTACGTGGCCAGGATTGGAGCGATGTAACGGTCGTACCCGAAGTAGATACGCTTACCGGTATGTGCTCCCAGGCGACGAATCACGGGGTTTTCTAGCAAAACAGGCCTAGCTGACGCAAGAACGTTGCCACCGCGCGGACGGGCCGGCACAGGGCCGGAGTGTTCAATTTCCCCCACCTTCTCGGGAGCCCCTGCCAGGTTCTCACCCCAACCGTCAGGCCGCGCGACGCAAGAGATCCGACAGGGCCGCCGTGGCGCCCCGGATATCGTCGTCCGTGAGGTTCCCGATGGTCGAGAGCTGGAAGTGGCTCTGGTCGCCCGGGATTCCGTAGAGCACGAAGTAGCCACGGCTCTCCATCTGCTTGGAGAACGTGCTGTAAGGCAGTCCGACAGGCAGGCGGAAGTTGACCGCGATGTTCGAGCGATACGCCTCGTCCAGGAGCGGGTGGATATCGAGCTTGGCCAGGTGGTCGATCAGTGTCGCCATCTGGCGCTGGATCCGCGCCATGTGCTGGTCGATGCCGATGGTGCGCAGGTGCGCGCACGCGGCATGCAGCGCTGCGTGGAGCGCGACAGGCTGGGCGAACCGCGGCTGGAGGTCGGCTGCCTGGCGCTCGTACTCGGCGATGACATCGAGGTAATAGCCGCGCGGACGGTGCACCGCCTTGAACGCGGGGACGGAGGCCTTCTTGACGAACACGACCCCGAGACCCGGCGCGGCCATGATCGCCTTGGCCGACGAGGCGGTGACGAGATCGACCTGCGACTTCTCGATGTCGATCGCGTAGGCGTAGGCGCTGGAGATCGCGTCGGCAGCGACCATGCGGCCGCGGTCCTTGCACGCGCGACCGATCGCCTCGAAGTCATTGCGCAGCCCGGTCCGCGTCTCGTGGCTGACGAAGAACACCCACTTGATCGAGGGATCCTTGTCGAGCCGCGCCGCGATCGCCTCGACGTCGAGCGGCCGATCCGGCGCGCCCTGAAACACCTCGGCATCGATCCCGTTCTGCTTCGCCTGGTCGACGACACGGGCGCCGAAGAAGCCGTTGTTGGCGATCAGGCCCTTGCCGAATGGCTCGAGCGCGAGCAGGCAACCTTCGTTGGCGCCGGTTCCCGTGGCCGTCATCACCGTGGCGAAGTAGTCGTCCGCGCGCTGGATGCCGGCGAGCTGCTTGAGGTCGCGTTCGGTGGCGCCGAGCATGTCCCTGAACGCATCCTGCCGGTGGTAGTTGCAGGGTGGGTTCGCGAGGGATTCCGCCACCGTTGGCGGGATCCGGACCGGCCCGGGCGTGAACAAGATCAGGTCGCGCATGGAGGAGGAACAGGCCGAATACCACGCACAGATGGTGCTCGTCTCGTGAAAGTTACGGCAGGATCTCGCCAGGTTTGGTCGTCCCGCTGCGTCGGCGAAGGATTGCCAGCCAGGTCGGTGTGACCATGATGGCAATCGTCACACATGCGAGCTCACCCAGCAGCGCCGCGAGACCGAACGCCTTGATCCCCCCGTTCGCAGACAGCATCAGGGTGCCGTAGCCCACGGCCGTCGTGTACGAGCACAGGAGGACACTGCCACCGGTCGTACGCAGCAGGTGGTGGGGCCCCCGCTCCCCGTCCTGTCGATCTCGCACGGCGAGGTTGACTGCGTAGTCGATGCCGATCCCGATCGTGATCGGCAGCGCGATCAGGTCGAGGAAGTGGACCTTGAGGCCGGCGAGCGCACACGCCGCGACCATGACGACCACGCCCGCGAAGCCGCACGCCAACGTCACCAGCCCGTGGCGGCGCAGACCGATCACGAGGAACACGGCGAGGATCGAGCCAGCGATCGCGAAGATGGTCATCTTCGGTGCATCGGCCTCCATCGTCTCGATGATGTCGGCGACGATCAGTGGCTCGCCGGCGATCGCTGCGTTCGCTGGCAACTCGACGGCACGCGCATGGGCTGCAAACTCCAGGCGGTCGTCGACGTCGAACGAATTGAACCGCTTCGCACCGCGTACGACAACGAGCCGTCCGATCGTGCCGTCCCTCTCGATGAACGGCCACGCGAGGTCCTTGGGCACATCGGCATCCGCGATCGGGACGAGGGCATCGGGCGGGCGCAGGCGATCGAGGTCGGCCTGGTCCTTGGCCGACAGGCTCGCGGCGAGCTTGGGGTCGTCGAGCAGCGCCCGGATCTCGGCGAGCACGACGAGCTTCGCCGGCTGCTGGGGCGGCAACAGATCCTCCATGCTGCGCACGTCCTGGATCCACTGCTGTCCCGGCGGGCGCTTCTCCTGGTCGGCGCGGAGCCGATCGATCAAGGGCTTCACCTGGTCGCGCCCCTCGACCGCGATCACGAGCTGGTACGCCTGCCCGGTCATGAGGTTCTTGGTATCGAGCCTCTCCCGGATCTTGGCGTCGACCGCACGGGCCTTGCGGATCGAGGCGGTGCTCGACTGGAGGTCGCGCCAGTCGTGGGTGAACGGATCGCCCGCGATGAAGGCGATCGCGATCACGAGCGCAACCGTCGTGACGAGACCACCGATCGCCATCACGATGCCCTCGCCGCGCTTCGGCAGCATCCGCGCGAGGATCGCGCCGATCGCCGGCGGCTTGCTGATCTTGACCCAGCCGCCACGCGCGAACACGAACAGGATCGCCGGAAGAATCGTGAACGTCGCGATCCACGTCAGCGCCATCCCGACGCCTGCGATCGCACCGAACTGCCGGAAGCCACGGAAGTCGGTGATCAGCAGCGACGAATACGCGACTCCTGCGGTCGCTGCCGCCGCGAGCGTGCCGCGCATCGCGGTCCGGATCGCCTCCGACAGCGCGACCACCGCATTCTGCGAGCTACGGACCTCCTCGAGGTAGCGAGCGACGAGAATCAACGCCGCGTTGATCCCGTTTCCGACGACGATCGCGAACAGAAACGCGGTCATCACGTTGAGGTGACCGATCAATGCCCACGCAACCGCGAACGTCGCCACGACGCCGACGCCCAGGGCCCACAGCATCGCGAGCACGATCCGGCCGGACCGGTAGTACAGCAGCAGCGCGATCGCGCAGAGCGCCACCGTGATCAGCAGCGACAGCGTCATCCCGTCGAGGACCGAGTCGTGCTCGTACAGCGAATACGTGATGTTGCCCGACAGCCCGACCTCGAGCGACGGCACCTCGGTGCGGACCTCGCCGGCAGCGCTCTCGATCGCGCCGATCAGCTTCTTGGCGCGGCGATTGTCCGACCCGGCAAACGTCGTCTGTACCGTGATCAGCTGGATCCGCTGGTCGGCGGAGATCCGACGCGTCGGATTCTTCGCCTTCGCTTCGGCATCGGCGAGCTTGGCCTGGAGCTCCGCGATCCGATCGCCCTTCGCTTCCGCCGGGGCGTCGTCGAGCGGAATGAACAAGGGATTTGCGTCGAGCCGCGCCTGGAGAATCCGCTGCTTCAGCGAATCGCGCGCGGCCTCGAGGTCGGCGAGCTCGGCCCACAGGTAGCGGTGCTGCCACCCGTAACGACGGATCGGGCCATCGTCGATCGAGATCTGGTTCACCAGATCGGCTTCGATCTTCGCGAACCGCTCGAGCAGGCCCGTCGCTGCACGCTCACGCTCCGCGGGCGTCGAGGCCTCGACCAGGACCTGCACGGTGCCGAACGAACGAGCGCGGTCCTGCACGGTGGCGAGGTCCCTGACGGACCGCTGCCCCGAGGGCAACAGGTTCCTCAGGTCGGACTTGATCGACATCCGGCTCGCGAGGTAGCTGCCGAGGATCGCGATCAGGACCGAAAGGACGATCAATCCGATCCGGTTGCGATCGAGCCACGCCGCGTAACGGTCGACGGGATGTCGCGGCACCACCGGCCGTATACCGCCGGGAGCGCCGAAAACCTAGGGCTCCGCCAGCTGTTGCGCCACGACCGCTGCGAGGCCCGTGTGCCAGCGCGGCGGCTCGATGCCGAGCCCTCGGATTCTCGCGGTGTCGAGGACGGAGGACATCGGCCGCCGCGCGGGTGTCGGGTATTCAGCGGTGGTGATCGCTTCGATCCGCTCGCAGGCCAGCCCTCGATGCAGGCGCGCTTCGGCAACGATCGCGGACGCGAACGCGTGCCACGTCACCGCCTCTGCACCGCAGAAGTGATAGCAGGGCTCGAGATCCGGCCGCGTGGCCAGCACGAGCAGTGCATCGGCGAGGTCATCCGCCCAGGTCGGGCAGCCGCGTTGATCCGCGACGACGCGGAGCAGCGGCCGTTCGGCCGCCAGGCGCAAGATCGTATGGACGAAGCTCGGTCCGCCGCGCCCGAACAGCCACGACGTCCGCACGACGATGCCGCCGGCCGCCTGGACGTGCCGCTCCCCCGCGAGCTTGCTCTCGCCATAGACGCTGATCGGCTGCGGTACGTCGTCCTCCTGGTAGGGACGGTCGAGCGTGCCGTCGAACACGTAGTCCGTCGACACGTGGAGGACCCGGATCGCGCGAGCGGCGCAGGTGCGCGCGACGATCGCAGCGCCATCGGCGTTGACCGCGAAGGCGCCGACACGATTGGCCTCGGCCTTGTCGACGGCCGTGTAGGCGGCGGCGTTGATCACGACGTCCGGCGCGTGGTCGTTGCATCGCGCGGCGACCGCGCCCTCATCGCAGATGTCGAGCTCGTGGTGGCCGAGCGCCGTCACCACGTGACCAGCCGCAGCCCCGCGGCGGACGATGGCTTGGCCGAGCTGGCCGCGGCCACCGGTGACGAGGACGTTCATGGCAGGTACATCGGCAGCTCGGCCGCACCCTTCGCGCCCATATCTGCTCAGTCGTAGTACTCGGCGCCGAGGTGAGTGATCAGCTCGTCACCCTTGGTGTAACGAAGCGTGTTCTTCAGCTTCATGAGCTGGATGAACAGATCATGCTCGGGATAGAGGCCTTCGGGCGTCATCGGGCTCTTCCAGTAGAACGACAGCCACTCTTGGATGCCGCTCATGCCCGCGCGGTTCGCAAAATCCATGAACAGCGCGAGATCGAGCACGATCGGGGCGGCCAAGATGGAGTCGCGGCAGAGGAAGTTGACCTTGATCTGCATCGGGTAGCCGAGCCAACCCACGATGTCGATGTTGTCCCAACCCTCTTTGTTG
>JACCQV010000147.1 GCA_013813945.1 Deltaproteobacteria bacterium
GGTTCACGTCGAGGTCAACGTCAAGGACCCTAACTGAGCGGCATTGGATCTAGCGGCGGCGATTGCGGTGATCGCGAATGCGGCTGCCGCCGCCCGTGTTGACGCGTGCCCGGCCTTCCCAGCGCCCACGGTTGTACGTGCGAACGCCGCCGTGGTTCGACCACGTGCCGCGCACGTAGGTGGAGTCGTGACGCTGCGGCTCCCAGGTTCCTCGCACCCAGCGATGCCCGCGCTGACCGCGATCCCAGTACCCACCGGTGTAGACGTAGCCGGGGCGCTGCCGCTCCCAGCGTCCGTCGTACCAGCGGTTGTTGTCCCAGTAGCCCTGGATGAAGACCTGATCGGGTCGATCGACCTCCCAGTAGCCGTCCTGCCAGACCCACTGATTGCCGACCCAGTTGTGGCGACCGTTGACGAACACGTACCCGTCGCGCGGCTCGTAATACACGTCGACGTTGACCTCCTGCGGAGGCGGCGTGCTGTACGCGAGCGGATCGGACGAAACGTAGCCGACCGACGCGGTGGTACCGGTCGCGTAGACACCGCCCCGGGTAGACACTCCCACACCGCCGTAGCAACCGGCGGCAGCGACGAGTCCGAGCACGATCAAGACACGGGAAAATCTGATCACGTCCCATGATGAAACGCCGGCGGCCGCTGCACAAGGGGTGAGAACGTTCCCACCCCGGCCGACATCACGGCACGTGGTACCAAGAGGAGGTGGCCCGCTACGCGATCGGTGACATCCAGGGCTGCATGGCGAGCCTGGAGCGGCTGCTCGGCTTGATCGACTTCTCTCCGGCCCGCGATCAGCTCTGGCTGGTTGGCGATCTGGTCAACCGCGGCCCGCGCTCTCTCGACGTTCTGCGCTGGGCGCATGGTCTCGGGAACGTCGTGACCTGCGTGCTCGGTAATCACGATCTCCATCTGCTCGCGCGCGCCGCCGGGGCCGCGGGATCGAAGAAGCGCGACACGCTGGACGAGGTACTCGCGGCGCCTGACAGCGATCGCCTGATCGACTGGCTCCGCCACCGGCCCCTGCTCCACACCGATCCGACCTACGTGATGGTGCACGCGGGCCTGCATCCGCAATGGACTGTCGCAGACGCGCGCGCACGCGCTGCGGAGATCGAGCACGAGCTGCGTGGACCGAGCTGGCGCGCGTTCCTCGCTCAGATCGCAAGCGGTTCCCCGCCCCGCTGGGATCCTCGGCTTGGTGGCGGCGATCGCTGGCGTGCGATCCTCGCGTACTTCGTCCGGGTGCGGACGTGTCGCGCCGACGGGCGGATCGAGCCGTCGTTCGATGGCCATCCGTCCGCGGCGCCTCCGGGCTGTGTCCCGTGGTTCGCGGTGCCGGATGCCGCATGGGCCACACACACCGTCGTCTTCGGTCACTGGGCCGCGCTCGGCCTCGATCTCGGCCGGCGTCACCTCGCGATCGACACCGGCTGCGTGTGGGGCAAGTCTCTGTCGGCACTTCGGCTCGACGATCGCATGGTGTTTCAGATCAAGGCCGTCGAAGCCGCGAGCTAGGGACAACTCGGTTTCGGCGCGCCCTGCGGGAGATCGACCCTGACCGTGTCGTTGCAGTCGCCACCGCCGCTGGTCTCCGCCGCGAAGCCGATCACGAACGTCGTCGTGAAGCCCGTCGTCGTTACGATCGACACCACGAGGTGAGAGGGCGGTGGCGGAGTCGCGTCGAGCGACGGCCCCGTCAGCTTGTACTGGCAGCCATCGGAGCTCGACGACATCGAGACATCGAAGCTCCAACCATCGGCGACCACGCCACGTGGAGGCCACAGGATCTGCGGAGTCACGCACGCCATCCCGAGCGGCGTCGGCACGGTGAAGGTGTGCTGGCACAGCGGCCCGCCGGCGCGTACCGGCATCCTCACCTCGGTATGTAGGCTGTCCTTGCCGACCGCGCACTTCAGGAAGTCTTCGACGGAGCCGTCCTCGCGGCAGTCATCGTCAGCAGCGCAGAACGAATCGGGCAGGCAGACCTTCGACTCGCACCGCAACGGGAGGTCGGACTCGGGCACCGCGTCGAAGCAGCGGCCGACGTTGCAGCCGTCCGCGTTGATACACGCGGTGATCCGGGGGGTACACACGTTGCCGTTCGAGCTCGAACGATCGCAATAGCTGAGGTCGTCGCACTCGTCGTCAGCCTCGGTGTCGTCGCAATCGTAGTCGCCGCTGCGAATGACGGCGTAGGTGCTCATCCGTGCGTCGCCGTCGCGCAGCCGCGTCCACCGCACGCACGCCCTCTCGGTCGAACCAGTATCGCCCCAGCGCTCGTAGCCCGCATCCACGGCAGCGAGAGGAACGTCATAGAGGTACGCGGCATCATCGAAGACACTGAAGTCCTCGACCTCGCCGAGGCCGACGACGGTGCCGGCGCGTGATGCGACGACGAGCGCGTAGTGCGCATACGTGTTCTCGTCGTCGGGAGGCAGGTAGTACGTCAGCGACCGGGTCTCGGATGTGGTCTGGACATCGGTGGCCGTGAACAGCCGCTTGACCAGGCGCTGGCGCTCGAGCTCCTGCGGGCTGATCGCGACCGTGTACGGCCGCGCGGGCGTGTACAGCGTCGGGCCGCTCGTGTCCTTGCCGAGGAAGAACTCGAGCTGGTCGAACGCGATGCCCGCGGCGTCCCCATCGACCACGAAGTACGTGCCGTTATTCGTCTCGCAGGCTGCGAGAGCGCAGACCACCACGACCAGCCCGTGTCGCACGATCTCGAGTGTAACCCAGGGGCCAGAAGCGCGTAAGCTTCATCATGGCGCGCCTACTCTGTGGAATGGTTGCGATCTTCGTTTCGGTCGCGTGCGCTTCCCCTGGAACCGACGAGCCCGACGGCCCCGACGCGCCACCGGACCCCGACGGCGGCGACGTCACCCAGGTCCCACCGCAGGGTCGCACCGCGGTCGGTGCGTGGCTCGCCGACGGTCACTACCTCGCCTGGGCCTGCGAGCCGCAGCCGCACGCGGCCAGGCCCCCCGGTGCCCACGGCACGAACCGAGTCTGCAGTAACGCCGCGTTGTCGGCGTCAGTGGCGGGCACCTATCCACTGGGCGCAGCGTCGGTGAAGGAGATCTACAGCGGCGGCTCGATCTCGGGCTACGCGGTCAGCCGCAAGGTCACGGCCGGCACGGGCGCGGCAAGCTGGTACTGGTACGAGGCCTTCGGGACGAGCGTCGTCGCCGATGGCATCGCGGCGGGCGGGTGCGCGGGATGCCACGCCGGCGCGCCCCGCGACAACGTCTTCACCCACGTCCAATGAGACGTCTACTTCTTCGTCACGTACGTTGCATCGAGCCAGGCGGCGATCAGCGTGATCTCCGCTGGCGTGATCTCCGCCTCGTTCTCCTTGATCATGCGCTCGATCATGTCGCGCGTCTCCTGCGCCGACGTCGGCGGCGCGGCGACCACGTCGGACAGCTCGTGACACTGCGAGCACACCGCTTCGTAGGTCGCTTTCGCCTTCGCGAGATCGACCTTCGGCGTCGCGAGATCGATCTTCGGTTCCACGGCCGGCGTGGGCGTCGTCCCCTGCGGAACGCCCACGGTAGCGG
>JACCQV010000160.1 GCA_013813945.1 Deltaproteobacteria bacterium
CGGTGCGCGTAGGTCGGTGCAGTCTCGCCGCCTTCGCGGATGACCTGCACGTCGTACGGCGCGCGAACCTTCTCCGGCGCGACCGCGATCGCGATCTGCGAGGCACCGGCCGCGCTCGTCATCGGGACCGCAACGCGATCTGCGTAGACCGGTTGCGAGCACCCCGCGACGGTCAGGAGGGACGCCAGAGAGGAACCAAGGAGGAGGCGGCGGAGGAGAACCATGGGTGATTGAGACGCCCGACCCAAGCCGGCGATCTAAACGCGTGTATAGTCCGCCGCATGGCTGCTGCGAAGAAGGCTGGTAAGGGTGCCAAGCCAATGAAAATCAAGGCGAAAATGGCATCCGCCACCCCTGCGAAAAAGGCCCCTAAACGGGGTGCAAAGCCGACAGGTGGGCGAACTTCGCCGGACGTTGCCAACGCCGATCCCTCGCTGTTCGATCCGCTGACCGCCGGCGAGGTCGCCGATGCGCTCCGCACGTTGACCGAAGATCGCCGCCTCGGCTCGATGGCGAAGGTCGGGCGCTACCGCGTGATCTGCTGCGAACCGCTCGTCGTCAAACCGCCGCACTGGATGGCGGGTCACCGCCTCGCGCGCGTCGTTGTCTATGACTACGCCGCGGATCGCACGGTCGATGCGTGCATCGATCTCGATGCCGGTGTCGTTGCGCACCTCGAGCTGACCAAGAGCCAGCCAATGCTGTCGCGCGATGAAGAGGCGCTCGCGATCTCGATTGCGATGACCGACGATCGAGTTCGTACGAAGCTGCTGCTCGGCGACGTACCGCAGACAACGATGCACTACTGGGGTCGCAACCCGAAGGACATCTCCTACACGCGCCGCTCGGCCGCGGTGATCTTCGGACGGAGTGACGGGCATGCGTCGGTCGTCGCTGTCGTCGACTTGCTCGATAACCAGGTGACCCAGGTGGTCCCGGCGGAGATGTGGTGATGAACAACGTCATCAACGAGGCGAACTGGAAGTTCCACTGGCGGCTCACCGAGTCGGCCGGGATCATGGTGTACCTCGCGGACTACAAGGGTCGCCGCGTGATGTGGGAAGGCTCGCTGCCGTACGTCACCGTCGATCACCAGCAGCAGTCGCTCGAAGTCGCGACCGAGGCGAGCGAGGTCCACGGACCATGGTGGGTGCCGCTCGGCACACGCACGATCCAGGGCCCCGTGCGCGTCCAGACGTTCCGCGGTGGCGTCGAGCTGTCCGCGAACTTCCAGGCCGGTCCGTACCAGTACACGCAGCTGTGGCGGTTCCACGACGACGGCCGGCTGAGCCCGTGGCTCACGATCTACGGTCCGGGCGTTCACGATCAGCACACCTATCACCCGCACTGGCGGTTCGACTTCGATCTCGACGGCGCGCGGAACGACGCGTTCGAGCGCTTCGAGGGCAACCGCTGGCACCGCGTCGAGACCGAGGGCTGGTTTCCGTACGGCGGTGAGGCAGACGAGAGTGGCGCAGTCTGGCGCCAGGTCGACGCCGACGCCGGCTCGGCGATCAACATTCGCCCGCACAGCTGGGACGATGCCGAGGTGTTCGCGATCCGTTATCACGACGGCGAGTGGGCGCCGTACTCGCCCCGCAGCGCGGCCGGCAGCCAGCCGTTCCCTGCCGCGTACGTCGGCGATGAAGCACTCGACGGCGATGACGTCACGCTCTGGTATGTCGCGCACGTCCACTTCGACCAATCCTTCCCGTACACCGCGGGGCCGTGGATCAAGGTCGAAGGCCTCGGCGCCTAGCGTTCGCTGACGCGCTGCGTGGTCGCGCGAGTGGCCGCGGTTGGCAGGTCCCCGAGCCTGGGCCACGAGCCTCCGCCCGTGGGGCGCGGGCACCGGCCACTCGAGTCGCCAGCTGTGTGACCGCGAACATAGCGACGGGCCGCTGCAGATCGAGCGACGAGCCGATGCGCATCAAGTGAACGATGTGACGTATGCGCTCGTACCAAATCTGGCCTCGGGATCGCACCCGGTTGGTACATGAAGAAGTTCGTTGTCCTCCTCATCTGCGCACTCGGCGCCTGCACGACCGGTGAAGACGACGTGGCTGGTTCCGACGAGGCCGCCGACTACGAGGTCGATCCCGATGACGGCAAGGGCGACGGGGTCGCCGCCGTGTTCAACATGCACGAGGTCGTCGGCGACGACGTGTTCGTCGACAGCGGGCAGATGACGGCCGCCGAGGTCCAGAAGTTCTTCGAAGCGTCTCCCTACGGGAACCGGTCGTGGCTCGCTGATTACTCGGTCAACGGAATGTCCGCCGCGCAGGCCCTGGTCAAGGCATCGACCCAGGAAGGCATCCACCCGCTGATGCTGCTCGCGCGCATGCAGGTCGAGGCGACGCTCGTCAGCAAGACCGCGAAGCCCACGCAGACCCGGATCGACAAGGCGCTCGGCTGCGGATGCCCCGACGGCCGTGCATGTGATGCGCAGTACAAGGGCCTCTACAACCAGCTCGTGTGTGGCGGAAAGTTCCTTCGCCGCCTGTACGACGCGTCGGCGGACGGCAGCGGTCAGTGGACGAAGGGGACGACCAGGCGCACGCTCGATCCCAAGAGCGTGACGCCGAGGAATCACGCGACGGCGGCGCTGTACGCGTACACGCCCTGGGTGCTCGTCGGAACCGGCGGCAACTGGCTCGTGTGGAACATCACGCGCAAGTACGTCCGGCACGCGGAGGCCGAGGGCTACATCGCCGCGAACTAGCGGCAATGCTGGTCAGTTAAGGTCGTTCGTGCACGTGGACGTGCACGTGTCA
>JACCQV010000164.1 GCA_013813945.1 Deltaproteobacteria bacterium
CGTTCACGGGTTGCGTCCACGTCAATGTCCAAGGTGGCGTTGATGTTCAGGTTCACGTCAACGCGACGTTAACTGAGCGGCATTGGCGCTAGCCGAGCGTGCCGAGCGAGCCGACCACCAGGATGCCGCCGAGGATCGCAACCACGGTCGACGCGGTCACCTCGCGCTTGTTCGTGACCTTCAGGTAGACGATGACGCCGGTGAGCAGCAGCGTTGCGCCGATCACGAGCGCATACGAGACATCCTTGATCGGCCAGTTGAACAGGCGGAGCTGGAGCGCGAGCCACGCCACGCTCGCAGCGAGCGCGATCAACTCGAAGATCCGTTTCTGTCCGGCGAGCAGGAGGAGTGCCGACGAGACCACCGCCGCAGCGGGAAGCAAGATCATCGTGTCGATCTTCATGACGACGATGGTACCGCGACCGGCCCAGCGACGGACCTCGTCGCGATGGGCCATCGACGTAGACCCGGACGCGGCCGCTCACTCCTTGGTGTAGGTCGCCTGGAGCTGCGTGTTGTCGGAGTCGCCCGAGAACGCGAGCACGGTGGTCACCGTGCGGGTCACGTACTGGATCTCTTCGGGGTCCGCGTACTCATCGACTTCATCGGCCACGTACGTCGCGTTGAACGTAACGATCGCCTTGTTGCCGCTGATCCGGAACGTGGGTGGCGCAGGGAGATCGCGCACGATCCCAGGGACCTCGAACATCGTGGTCGGGCCCGAAGACTCGCCCGGTGGCCAGGTCGCGACGTACCAACTGGACAGACCAATTGCAGTAGCCACCTGACCGGCTACTGCGGGCTCCAGCGAGTCGACTGTTATGTTCGCGCGATGAGGCTCACGTGGCTCGTTGCTCTGGTCTGTGCCGGCTGCGGAAAACAGGAACCGAAGAAGGCCGATCCTGCGCCGGTCGCGGCTGGCTCTGGAGCCGCGCAGACCACCACAGCGCCAGCACCGGTACAAGCACCCGCGGTCCCCGCACTCGCCGGCACCGGGGAGCGCGCATTCGTCACGTCCAAGGATGGGCTCATCGAGGTCGGCACCGAAGGGAAGACGCAAATGGTCGCGCACGCCGACATCGACTGGTGCAGTACCGACGCGCGCGCGAAGGTCGTCTGGTTCACGGCCAAAGGCGGCCTCTACGCGTTCGACTTCGAAGATCGACGGGTTCGTTCGATCATCAAGGGGTCACTCGAGAACATCACGGTGATCGTCAACTGGGGCAAGGAGCAAGTCGGTGGCGAGGATCCCGTCGCATTCCAGGCCGGCGTCCAGCTCGACCTGACGGGTACGCCCAAGCTCGCGCGCAAGCTTGGCTGCGAAGGCGACAACGCGGTCTATTGCTACGGCGACGACGGTGACCCCAGCACGCCTACCTCTGATCTCCAGGAGGCGCTCACGCGAGTCGACGCGCTCACGCTCGTCGAAACCACCTATGTCGCCGGCGTCGCCAAGCGCGGGGCCACTGCTTCGTTGTGGAGCCCGCCGCCCGTCCCACCAAAGGCGCCACGATCGCCGAAGGTGCCGAAGGCGCAGTGCGCGGAGGAACCGGGAGACTGCGGCAAGCTCACCGCACTCCCCGGCAGCTCGCTATGGCTAGTCACCACCGCGAACAGCCGCGGCGACTTCTATCACGAGACACGCGAGCTCTATGATCCGGCGACGAGCGAGTTCGTGCGGTTCACCGGCCCTGCGCTCGAGCGTTCGAAGAAGTCGCTGGGAGAAGGACTCGACTGGGAAGACCTGCGGATCTCGCCGAACGGCACGTTCACTGCTCTCGGTGCCGTGTTCGATCCGACGAAGGTCCTGCACGGACCAAAGCTCGAGGAATCCGGCCGCTCGTGTGGCTGGGCGAACGGAGGCTGGCGCATCTCGGGCATCCGCGAGAAGCCGTGATGAGCTAGCGCTTTCGCACGGTCGGCCCGATCGCGCGCTTCACCGGCGGCACGGTGCGAAGGTAGCGGTAGACGCTGCGCACGTCGTTCTCGGTCAGCCGCGCAAAGCCTTCCCACGGCATCTTCGAGCCGGTCACGACGCGACCGCCGCGGAACCGAGCGACGAACGCGTCTTCTGACCAGCTCGTGATGTGGCCGGTGTCCGGATCCGGCGTCAGGTTTGGCGCGATGATCTCCTGTGTCGAATTGGTCGGGTCCGCCTCCGCCTCCGCCTCGCCCGAGAACATCGGACCCGAGCGCGCAAACCCGTCGATCGGATCGGCCGGCGTGTGGCAGCCGACGCACGCCGCCGGTCCCTCGGCGAGGTACTTGCCACGCGCCACGCTGATCTCACCCTCGGGCACGTGCGCAGGCGGCGCCTCCATCCGCGGCGTGAAGTCGAGCGCGACGAACTTGCCGATCAACCCTAGCTCGTAGTTCGGCCGCTCACCCTCGACCGGTGCCTGCACCCGCAGCCACGACACGATCGCCGTGAGATCCTCGTCGGACATCGGCCCAACGGCGATCCGCATCATCGGCGACAACTTGCCGCGCCGATCGACGCCGTGTCGGATCGTGCGGGCGAGCTGCCCGTCCGTCATCGCCCCGATACCGGTCGCGTGCGGCGTCAGGTTGTGGGCCGTGAACGTGCCGAACATGCCGAGCTCCCAGGCGTAGCCGCCGACCAGCGGCTGCGAAAGATCCTGCGCGCCTCGAGGACATCGCCGCCGATGCGGGAGTCACTCGCCAGACCCTGTACCTCCACTTCGCGTCGCGCGGCGTCCTCCTGACCGCGCTCGTCGGCTACATGGACGACGTCCTCGATCTCCGCGCGCATATCGACGCGATCCGCGCCTGCACGGATCCGGTCGAGATCCTCGAGCGCTCACTGAAGCTCACCGTCAGCTTCGAGCCCAAGATCCACGGCATCGCGCTCGCGCTGGCCCGACTCGCTCCGTCGGATCCTGACGCAGCCGCGGCGTTCGAGGATCGGATGAAGCTACGTCGCGCTGGCCTCGTCGAGGTTCTCGGAATGATCGAGGACCAGGGCAAGCTTCGCGCCGGCTGGACGGTCCGCCAGATCGCCGACGTTCTGTGGGAGGCGAGCGCGCCGTCGAGCTACGAGCACCTCGTTGTCGAGCGCGGCTGGTCGGCCAAGACGTTCGAGCGGTGGCTGATTCATCTCAGCCACTCGTTCCTCAAACCGTGATGGCCGTTCGCTCTACTCGCAGCTCTGGAACCGAACGAAGCGACCGAGAAGGGGTGCAAGCGGCGAGCACGTGAGCATCACGATGCCGAGAAAGCGCCGTTGCATCGCCGCTCCGTATCACGAACCTGGTGTGTTCACAGCCAACTATCTTGCGCCAACACCAGGGCGATTCACGCCACGAGCCGAAACTCGCCCGGTCTGGCGCGCCTCACGCTGGATCGCGTTTGTTCACGTTGTCGAACGACTGCGCGACGAGGGTGCAGCTCAGCTAAGGTTCGGGAATCGCATCGTGTCGCACGAGCTGGTCCCCGGTACGCACAGGTCGAGCTCGAACGTCGAGCCGGGCGCCGGGATGCCGAAATCGTCGAAGTCACCGTCGATGATTCGATAGGGCGCCACGCCGTTCGTGATTCCTTCACGAAACAATCCATCGAGTGGGTTCGGTGCCGGGTACGCCATGTCGGACGCGCCGATGCCCAGGTAGCCCACGCCGTGGAGCATGTTGTCGTCGATCTCCGGGAGCTCGAGTGAGCCAGATTGGTTCGCATCGCGTGCGACCACGACGAACGCGATCGCGACGAGCGCACGACGCGCCTTTGGATCCTTGATCCCCGCCACGAGCGCACCGCACGCACGGCCGTATCCGGCAGCACAGCTCGTGCGCAGTCGCGCGGTGTTCTTCGGCTTCTTGAGCCTCCCTCGGATCGCCTCGACGTCGACGCAGCCGGCGTGGAAGCCGAGCGTGCACGCCTTCTCGAGCGCGATCACGGCATCGTCGAGATCGATCTCGATCTTCGGTGCAGACAGCACCGCATTCTCGGCACCGCCGCGGGCGAGCATCCAGCCGAGCCGGAAGCAGGTGGCCGCCGAGCCGCGGTCGCAGGCCTGCATGCACCCGTCCTTGTCATTTCGATCGCAGAGGACGAGCGTCGGAGTCGGAGCGGGCCTGCGCGGCTGGACGAGGACGATCTTGGACAGATCGATATCAAGGTTTGCGGGAGCACGCGGTGCGGCGGCGGCGGTGGAGCCGAGCAGCATGACGAGCACGACGGAGCGCATGGGCGGAGTGCTAGCACCGCGCGCGTCCCCGCCTGTCCCGATAAGATCTGACGTGGCGCGATCTATCGATGTCGCCCGCGCCCTCGAGCCTGCTACATCGCGCGCATGACAAGGCTCCCGATCCGCTTGCTGCTCCTGATCGTGTTCGGTATGTCCAGCGTCGCCAGCGTCGCGCCGGCGAGCGCGGAGCCCGCCGCGAAGAAGTTGACGCTCGCGCAGCTGCGCAGCGGCGTCGCGAAGGCGAAGGCGAAGTGGGTCGGTCAGCGCGTGCGCATCGCGGGCACACTGTCGGGCTTCGGCTCGAGCACGGACAACACGTCCGGCAAGACGTCGACGTACGTGCGAATCAACGGCCTCAAGGATCCGAGCGACCGCGATCTCACGTGCCGCGTCGAAGGCGCGCTCGCGGGCGACGGCTTCACGCTCGGCAAGGCCCGCGTGACGATCGAGGGCACGGTCGTCAGCGAGCGAACCCTGAGCGACTGCACCGCGACGCTCGCGAAGCGCTGATCAGTCGCGAACGATCGTTGCGCGCGGCAGCAGCGAGGCTGGCTTGCGCAACCCAAGCGCCACGATCAGCGCGCCGAACGCCGCCGCACTGCAGGCGAGCACGAGCGTGATCATCTTCGTGTCCGGCCACGACACGGAGCTGCGATAGGTCGTGTGGGAGTTGTCGAAGTTCTCGAGCGTCAACCAGCTCCGGTTCTCCAGCGTGAGGACGGCCGCGACGATGCCGACCGCACAGAGCCAGACACCGGCCAGTATCCGGATCAGGCGCGGTTGGCGCGGGCGTGAGATCGCGATGACGGAGAGCACGCCGTAGAGGCTGCCCACGAGCCACGGCGCCAGCGTCTGCATCGTCGACGCAACAATGTTTCCTGCCGAGGTGCTGCGTGCCATCGCGACGTTCCACAGAGCGGCGAGTGCAACGGTCCCGATCGGAACGAGCAGCGCACTCGTGCGGTCCTTGCGAGAGCACGCGAACATCCCGAGCGCAAACGCGATCAGCGTGACGGTGCGCGGATACTCGAGCCACCGCCAGCTGCCACCGCCGGCTGCGGCGGCCGACAGGAACAGCAGCGGCGCGAGAGCGATGACACCGACGAAGATGAAGGGCGCAAGGCTCGGCGGCGCCGGCCTACTCCCCACGAGAGCGGCTCACTGGATCGGACCGACGACCTTCGTCGTCCACTGCGCGATGTGGTTTGACGTCGTGATGTCCTGGAACGGGAGCGCGAACGCGGTGTAGCTCGGATCGGTCCCGGCGGGTGCGTCGAGGTCGACGGCTGCCATCCACAGCAGGGTGCCGTTGCCCGGCGGCGAGCGGAGACCGTACTTGCGTGTCGACGAGAACGTGACCCAACCGATCCGACCTCCCGTGCGGTCACGCGCGAACACGAAGGGATTCCACTTCGGGAACGAGCTCGTCAAAGCTGTCTGGCCGTTGTCGGCGACGCCAGGCCCGTTGGCGCGCGCAAGCTCCGTCACTGCACCGCCGGCAACTCCGTCGATCGCATAGAGCTTCGCGGTCGGGTCGGTGTCGCCGTTGCAGTCAGCCCCCGTGTTCCCGGACGCGCAGGTCGATTCGTTGAACACGAGCATCTTGCCGTCCGGGGCAAACGCCGGGTAGTAGCGGTTCTTGCCAGCCGCGCGCGGGACGAGAACGGTGTGCGGCGCCCACGCTCCTCCGACCTTGGCGACGGTGCGGATCTCGCAGTTGTACATCATCTGCAGCGTGTTCATGACGCCGACATTGGCGAACGCGATCCGGTCTCCCAGCGGTGACCAGTCAGGATGATTCGTCGGGTTCGCGGCAGTGCCGCCCGCCGCGATCGTCTCGGTGACCACGCCCGTGGTGCCGTCGAACACCATGAGGTTGAAATTCGTTGCGCCTGTATCGGCGTACACGCCGACGAATGCGCTGCCGTCCATGTTCCAGCTCTCGAAGTTGCTCTTCTCCGTCGAGCCGAACGGCACGAGCGGTGTCTTGGTCGCGACATCGAGCAGCAGGATCCGGCCGTCGTCCTGGCCGCCAGCCTCCGCCACCATCTTCTTGCCATCGCGCGACAAGGCGTGGCAACCGACGCACGTGCCACCGGTCATCTCCGTTCCGATGAACTGCTCCGCCATCGTCTGCGTCGTCGATGCGAAGTCGTACCGCATGATCACGCCAAGCGTCGTGGTCCAGTAGTAGATGCCACCGGCGACATTGTCCGGCGCGAACTTGATCGTCGACGATGCGGAGGTGCCGACGCCGGTGCCGTTGTCGTCCGTCGCCTTGAGCGACCAGGCGACCGGCTCGGTGCCGCGCTGGCTCTCCGCGATCCACGACCACACCTGGGCGTCGGGTAGATAGATACAGCCGCCGTTGAGCGGAGTCGTGCAGCGCAGGTAGACCTTGAGATCCAGCACGCTGCTCGCGAACGTCAGCTCGAACAGCGTGTTGCTCGTGCCCGGATTGAAATGGATCTCGAGGCGACCGAGATTGGGCGGAACGTTGACGCCGTCATTCGGATAGACCAGCCGAGGAGTGCGTCCAGCATCTGCGGGCCCGCCGAACGGTGCGGCTGGATCGGCGGGGAGCGCCGAGCTCGGATCACTGTACGTCTGCTGCAACACGACGGTGAGCCCCGTCGCACCCTCGATCCCGGCGGCGTTCGCGACGACCTGCGTCTGTCCACCCTTGCCGTTCGTGGTGGTCAGCTCGCTGGCGGTGAAGCCGCCCAGCGTCGGCTCGGTGAGCGCGAACGAGACCAGGGCCGAGACGTCCTCGATGCGCCCGTCTTCGAAGGTTCCGAGTGCGCTGTACGCGCTGACTGCCGGCTGCCCCTGCACGATCGTCAGCGTCTGATCGGCTGGCTTCACGGTCAGTGTGACCAGTCCGTCCAGGCCGTCGGGGGGGCTGTCGTCTCCGCCGCTCGCACGCTTCCCACAGCCAACGACAAGGACAACAAACATCGCAATCAACGAAAGGCGGCACATGACCCGCATCGTCGAGCACCTGGGTCGCCAAGTCCAACGTTGCGCGCAGCTCCGACGACAGTTTTCCGAGGGCGAGGACCGCGATCTCGCCGACTTGCGCGGGGCACACCCCTTGCTGTGCGTAGGGGCATGAACGTTTTCGCTTTGGTACTTCCGCTGGGTCTCCTCGCAACCGCGTGCAGCGAATCGCACACCGTTCCCGTCCAGCACCTCGACAAGCCGGCCGACCCGACGTTCTCGATGTTCGTCTCCAACCAGAGCTTCGACCTCGATCCCGTCGACATCAAGATCAAGCTCGACGACCAGCTCGCAGTCACCGGTGACTTCGTCGTCGAAGGCCAGCACACCTGGATCAAGTTCGACTTCGCGCTCACACCCGGTAACCACACGATCAACGTGTCGACCGGCGATGTCGCGGACGTCGCGTTGCAGATGCCCTTCGTGATGGACGACCGCAAGTACGCCGTCGTGAGCTTCTGGTTCTACGAGGCGGGATCACCGGAGCCGACGCCTCCGCACTTCAGCTTCCAGCTCCTCGACGAGCCGCCGCTATTCGAGTAGTGACGCTGCGGTCGTTCACCCGCCCGCGAGCGCAGGCAGTGCCCACTTCACGAGCAAGCCGAGCTCCGCGTGACCGGGGGACCCGTCGCGCCAGGTAACGCCACGGACGTAGATCGATAGCGTCGTGATCGTCGTCAGCTTCGGATGCTTACTTCTGTCCGTCCACGACACCGGAATCGAGAGCGACCAGCGTCCTGAATAGCCCCATCGGCCAGTGCCGCCGAGGTCATGGACCACGCCGGCGTCGAGCCCGAAGATGAAGAAGCCGAGCTCCGGCCCGAAGCTCACGCGGCCGGCTTCAGGCCCCGAGTCGTAGAGCCCATCTGCGTAGGCCCCGAGCCAGAACGGCGGTGGCGGGTTCTCGGTGTCTTTGCTCAAGTGGAGCCATCCCGCGCTGAGCTCGCCCCCGATCAGCAGTCCGTTGGGACCATCGTGAATACTGGCGCCCAGCAGCGGGCCGCCCGCGACGAACAGAGTGTTCTCGGCCCGACCTGCGCTCGGAGACAGCGCGATGACGGCGAGGACCAGGAAGCAACGCACCTGCATCCAATCGTAACAGATCTCCGGCGTCGTGAGCTTCGCGTGAACGGCCGAACGCGGATCGGATTCGCGTGTGACGGTGCGGGTGCAAGTCCCCACGTTCCCGATTGGAGAATCGCATGCGCTGTCGAACTTTCCTGCAACTCTCGGCACTCCTTGCAGTCGGTGCCTGCACCGCCGAGCACACACCGGCGACCGACACCTTCGACCACGAGCTCACGGCGGCCCAGTGCAGCTACGCCGCGAGCGACGGCAAGGTTCAGATC
>JACCQV010000219.1 GCA_013813945.1 Deltaproteobacteria bacterium
CGGCCACACGTTGCTGGTCCGCATCGTCTCGATGCTGACGAAGATGATCGCATGAGCCGCCTACGCCGACGCCTACGCTTACGCCAACGCCGGATCAACACAGCCGAACTCTGGGGTTAGATCGCGCGGAGCATCAGATCATCGAGCGCCTTGCCGAACGCGGTGGGATCCGGCAGCTGACCGGTGTCTGCGAGGTACGCTTGGCCGAGCAGTAGCCGGGCGTAGGCTGCGAGGCGCGGATCCGTCGAGTCCGCCGCGAACGCCGCCTTGAGCTTGATCATCACGGGGTGGGAGGCGTTGAGCTCGAGCACGGGACGCACGGGCGGCGGAGCCTGACCGAGCTGGGCGAGTAGCTTCTGCATCCGCGGCGTGAGGTCGTGCTCGTCCGCGACGAGGCACGCGGCCGAGGTGGTGAGCCGGCTCGAGAGTCGGACCTCCTTGACCTCGTCCTGAATCGCGGCGCGCAGGCACACGAGCAGGTCGCCGAGCTCGCGGCGCTGCTCCTCGACCGCGGTCGCCGCCGCCTTGCGCTCCTCCTCGGAGCCGGGCACCACGTCGCCGCGGCCGATCGAGATCAGCGGCTTGCCCCCGAACTTCGGCTCGCGCTCGAGCCAGAGCTCGTCGATGGGATCGGCGAACAGCAGCACCTCATAGCCCTTGGCGCGAAAGCCCTCGAGCAGCGGTGAACGCGCGACCGCGTCGGCGGAGGTGCCGGTCAGGACGTAGATCGCGTCCTGGCCGTCCTTCATCCGGCCGACGTATTCGGCGAGCGTGGTCGGCGCCGCGGCATCGTGGGTTGTCGTCGCTACGACGAGATCGAGCAGCTTGTCGTGATCGATGCCCTCGGAGGCGATCAGGCCCTCCTTCAGCACGGGGCCGAACCCGGCCCAGAACCCGAGGTAGTCCTCGCGAGCGTCGCGCTTCATCTCCTCGAGGGTGGCGAAGACCTTCTTCACGAGCTGCTTGCGGATGATCGCGATCTGGCGATCCTTCTGGAGGATCTCGCGCGAGACGTTGAGCGAGAGGTCGTGCGCATCGACCACGCCCTTGACGAAGCGCAGGTACGTGGGCAGCAGCTCCTTGCACTCGTCCATCACGAACACGCGCTTGACGTAGAGCTGCACGCCTCGCTTCATCTCGGGGGAGAACAAATCCACCGGCGGCTTTGCCGGCAGGTAGAGCAGCGCGTAGGCCTCGAGCGTCCCCTCGATCTTGATCGGGATGGTCCTCGCCGGATCGGTCCAGTCGTGGGCGATGTGCTTGTAGAACTCCCGGTACTCGACCTCGGTGACCTCTGCCTTGGGGCGATCCCAGATCGCCTTCATCGAGTTCAGGGTCGTGTCGCCGCGCTTGATCGGGTACGCGACGAAGTCCGAGTAGCGCTTGACGACCTCGTCCTGGATGCGCTCGTTCGCGTAGTCGCGCAGGCCGTGCTCCTCGTCGGCGGGCTTGAGGTGCAGGGTGATCGTCGTGCCGGCCTGGGGCCGATCGGCGTCCTCGATCGTGTACGCGCCATCCCCGATCGACTCCCAGCGGGTCGCGTGCGATTCGCCGGACCTGCGGGTGACGAGCACGATCCGCTCCGCGACCATGAACGCGGCATAGAAGCCGACGCCGAACTGACCGATCAGGTCGTGCGGGATCCCGTCCCGGGGCGTCGCCTTGGCCGCGGCGAGGAACTCGCGCGTTCCGGACTTCGCGATGGTGCCGATGTTCCGGATCACCTCGTCGCGGGTCATCCCGATCCCGTTGTCGCTGATCGAGAGCGTCCGCGCGGTGGCATCCGACGCGAGCTCGATCTGGAGATCGGCGGCGGCGTGCTCGCTCGCTGCCGCATCGGAGCTGGTGGTCAGCCGCTCGAACCGCAGCTTGTCGAGCGCGTCCGACGCGTTCGAGATCAGCTCGCGGAGGAAGACGTCCTTGTTCGAGTACAGCGAGTGGACCATCAGATCCAGGAGCTGTTTGACCTCGGCCTGGAACTCGTGACGTTCGGGGGTGCTCATGACGCCTCCGGATAAGCTCGAAGACGCCGAGATGCAAGTAGGGGGGCGGTCCTCGCGGATCAGAAGACCCGGCAGCACGTCCGCAGGCCTCGTCGAGCCTCGACCCGCGGCGGCGGCGCCGATCGCTCGCTCGCTCACGGCATCTTGCCGACACACCCGAGCCGGGTTGATCAAGGAACGCCGAGAGCGCGTGAGCCGTTGCGCGGTTCACAGCCCTGCGTTGTCGTTCGCGGTTACGCCTTGGCCGCGCCGGAGGCCTTCGCGTAGGCCGGGCGATCGGTCACGCCGGCGAGCCAGGTCGTGATGTTCGGGTAGCTCGACAGGTCGTACTTCGAGAACGCCGCGTAGGCGAGAACCGTCGCGACGTTGATGTCGCCGACGGTGAAGTTGTCACCGACCATGTAGCGCTGGGTGCCGAGGTGCGTGTTGAGCACGGGCAGATACTTGGTAGCGCCGGCCTTGGCCGCGGCCTCGACGTCCGACGCGAGTGGCTGCTGGGTCCACAGCGGCGACGCAAGGGTGGACAGGTGGGGGTAGAGGTTGAGCGCCGCCCATAGCGACCACTGCCACGCCTTGGCGCGCTGCTGAGCGTTCTTGCCGCCCAGGTCCGAGCCGGCCGTCTCGATCATGTAGGAGCAGATCGCCATCGATTCGGCGAGCTTGAAGTCGCCATCGACGAGCGCGGGGACCTGGCCCATCGGGTTGATCTGGAGGAACGCCTCGCCTTTGTGCTCGCCCTTGCTGAAGTCGACCGCCACGGTCTCGCAGGTCGTGCCCACTTCGGCGGCAACCCAATGCGTGCGGAGCGAGGAGCCCATCCGGGGGCCATAAAGCTTCATTGAATTGTCCATTGCGGCACGATCTACTGCGGTTCCCGGACAAAGTCGATGGAATGGTGCTTCGCCCGGAGCTACTCGCCCAGGTTGAACGCGATCCAGGCGAACCTGTGATGTACGCGACGGCGGCGGAGCGCTAGATGAGGTTTCCCGTCGCTGTCGAGCGGCTCACTCGCTCCAAGGGTCTACCACTGCTTCGCGGCGAACAGCGCGCGAAGTTTTGGCTCGGTGCTGGAGTCCTCACGTAACTCGAGCAACGGCAACAGCTCACTCCAGATCAGCGCGTGCTCGAGACGAGGCTGACGTACCACGATGCCACGGATGTCGCCCCAATCCTTGTCGCGACCGGCGAACGCCTTGTGAACGACCAGGTCCTCGGCGGAGCAGGTCGTGATCGATTCGCTCTCGGAGATCGCGAAGGCGGACGCGCGCTCCACCGAGTGCTCCTCGAACGGCATCGCGCCGAGCGCGACATCGATATGGACGCCATTGCTCGCAGCAAGAAGCAGCGTTCGGTGACGGAGCGCGAAGTCGCGTGCATCTGCGAGCCGGCCCGGAAACGACGTCAGGAGTGCATCGACGTAGCGCTCCTCGCCGCCGAATCCAGTCACGATCGTCAGGTCAACGTCGGCGGTCATGCGGGGTTGTCCCCAGCGCTGAACGGCGACGCCGCCGATGAAGCAGAATGGAAACCCCGCAGAGCGCACCACGTGCTCCACCTCGAGCGCCGCCGCAAAGATCGGGTTCATCGGCGGGCGCGAGCAAAGATGCACTGTTGCTCGACGAAGCCAGAGGTCGAGCGCCGATCTGATGTCACGACGTTCAGCGGTATCGCCGTGAGTAGAGCCTCGGACTGTGCCAGGGCGGCGGCGGCATCGAGCTGGCGGAGCTCCGCGTCTTCGATCGCCTCCAACGCGATCGCACCAGTCTCGCGTTGCCGGAGCCATGCCCGTGCGTGCGCTGGGAGTGCCATGACCAAGGATACAAGCGAGGCACACGTTGCGGCAACACGCATCGATTTGCATCGGGGCCCACTCCGGTGCTGCGCGTTCGCGTTCTCATCAGGTGCGCCGCGAGCACCGCGACACGTCCTCACCTTTGCGCAGATCCGCGGTACGTTCGGGAGGGCTATCGATGTCGTCTAAGATCGGTTGGTTCTCGGTGCTCGGTGCCGGTTCTCTGGACATCTCCACCACCGAAACGGCTGCTTCGTCGATCCGTGGGTCTCAGCCAACGACGCTCGCGGGTGCGAGGTCCTTCTCTCGGCGCGCCTCGAACCACATAGCTCGGTTGCGAGACGCCGGGATCATGTACTTCGGCTCGTTCAGGAAGCGAGGCGCGTCGCACGCGAACAGCAAAGACAACGGACAGTCGTGACGGACGCCTCACCACGGTCACGATGTGCGAGGCTGAGTGAATGGCGCGGGGTTCGAGCACGTCCCTGAGCACGCCTGGTCACCAAACCTTTGGCCAGGTCAGTACCACTCGCTCCGAAGGCGCATATGATGGCGCGATCTCCGGCCAATCAATGAAGGAACTACAAATGACTCGTTTTGCACTTGCTGGCATCCTTGCTGCTGTTTCGCTTTCATCCGCCTGTGTCGCCGGTGGCTCTGGCGCTGGGTCTGGCGGTGGGTCCTTCAGCGGGACCGCCTCGGTCAGCGTGTCTGCAGAGATCAGGCTGCCGATCGCCCGGATGCCGGCCAAGTACGCCTCGTGGGTCGTCGAAGCCGAGGGGTACCTGCAGGCGGTCAACCAAGCCTATGAGATGCATGGCCGAGCGACCGCCGACCTCGCCGCGGCGCTCGGCGTCGAAGCCAACGCCGGTGCGATCGCCAACTTCATCCGCAGCGCGATCCAGGTGAAGACGACGATGGAGTGCCAGCCGCCGAGCTTCAACGCAGGTCTTGTCTCCGAGTGCAGCGCAAGCGCCAACGCTCGCGCCGCCGGCAACGCCGGCAATGGCGGGGCATCGGGCCAGGCGTCAGCGGGCATCCAGGCCAACTGTCAGGCGAAGGCCAGCCTGAGCTTCAGCCCGGGCCGCTGCACGATGAAGACGACGGTCAGCCAGCACCCCATTCTGAGCGACGCGACTCGGTGGGCCAAGATCGAAGCGAACATGAAGATCATCCTCCAGCTGAACGCGGCGAACGCGCACCTCAACGGACGCGGCGGCGACATCAACGTGCGAGGCATGAGGCTCTACGTCGAGTCCGTCACCGATCTGGCCAGCGATCCGTCGCTCGTGCTGCAGATCAACAACATCCAGGCCGAGCTGCAGAAGGGCGCCAACGCCTGTGGCAAGGCCAACGACAAGCAGGGCGCCATGAACGGCGATCTCAACACGATGTCCGGCGCAATCGACGCGCAGTTCCCGGATCTGCGCGCGGCCGTTCGCGCCGGCTGACGCGATCGAGCTCGGCAGTCTGGGCGAAGGAGCCATGTGCGCGAGACTCCTTGCCTGGGTCTTGCGCCGGATCGACGGGAAACCCGGAATGGTCGAGGATTACCTTCGTGCCCGTCCCTTCGGCGACGAGCGTGAACCGCACGAGGGAGCAGACGCCCGGCTCCCACATCTTCGGGCGCCACGCCTGGACGACGCGGATTCCGGGCACCAATTCGATCTGGCGCCCGTGAATCCCTCCGCCGAACAGCGTGAACGCACCGCCGTCGCTGCGATCTCGGCGACACGACCGGCGGTCGCCTCGGTGAATTGGGCGCTGGTCGTCAGGACCGCGTAGACGCGGTCGGGTGATGCGGGGATGACGACTTCTTGATGGATCGACAGGTTCCTCTTTCGTGGTGCAACAGTTAACCGAATGGTCGATGCATCGCCGCCGAGGTCGATCTACGGTCCGGCGGCGCGTACCGGATCGGTAACGAACGCGTCACGGCACGTAGACGTACGTGAAGTCGCGCGTCGCATCCATGTGACAGCCGGAGCACGAGCCCGCAGGCGCGCCCATGCCGTCGGCCTTCACGCCGCCGTTGATCTTCTCGTACCAGTACCAGCCGTCGGCACCTCCGGTCTCCATCTTGCGGCTGACCCCGAAGCCTTTGATCCGGCCGACCTCATCGTACATCTCCTTGACCGAGGCCGCGCCGACGGAGAGCTCGCCGGTCGGGGTCGCGCTCGCGATCGCGGCGTTGTTGCAGGTCCGGGTCTGCGGACGGTGGGGCGACCCGAACCGAACGTCGACCGGCTGCGGCTCGCACCGCCACGCGAGGTAGTGTCCGTCGTCAATCCATCCATCGATGTCGCCCTCGCCGCGCGGCGGCAGCTCGGGATCGGTGGTGATGTCGCCGAAGCTGCGTGGCTCGTCCGCACACGAGCCCGAGGCGAGGAGAAGCGCGAGCTGAATGGTACGCGTCACGGTTGCCACGCTACTCCGAACAGCGGCCGGATTTCCTGGGTGCCATGCACGATGCCGTCGCGCAGCGGCTGATCTCCGCGCTGGTCGTAGTAGCGGATCCGCCACTCGAGCCGGAACACGATCGCGAGGTTCGCGCGTACGGGGATCGCCGCACCGAGGGTCAGCATCCACCGCACGGCGGGCTCGGCTCGGAAGGCGCCATCGGTGGAGCCGTCGGCCGCCGGCAGATCGTCGCGTCCCGAATCCCAGCGCCGGGTAATCAGCCCGTAGCCGAGATCTGCGAACAACCACCGCCACTGCCCGCGCACGACGAGGCCTGCCCACAGCTCCGTGGATCTGCCGCCGATGGCGGGCTCGATCGTCGCGCGCCCATCCGCGTCGAAGCCAACCAGCTCTCCGGCGCGACGGGTGGTGCGATCGAGCTCTGCGAACAACCCAGCCGCGAGGTAGCGATGCAGCGAGTACGTCACCGTGGTGCCGACCGTGACGGCGGTCTGGTCGACGAGCCGCTCGCCCCGCGGCGTCCCGATCCGGGGCTTGGCTTGCTGCTGGAAGTGAGCAAACCCAAGTGCGCCGTCGATCCGGATCGGCTCGGCTCCAGCGACGCGGCTCGCCAGTGCGACGAACGCCACGGCCACTGCGAGCCGCCTCATGCCTTCGCCTCCTCGCGCAGCAGCAGCCGATAGCGTAGCCAGACGAGGTGGAACCCGGCGAAGATCGCGAACACGCCCCAGCCAGCCGGCGGTCCACCCTCGAGTTGCGACCACAGTACGCCGAGCGCCGCCGTCGCCGACCAGATCACCTTGAGGTTCAGCATTGCCCGGAACGCGTCGACGCTGGCGTTGCGACCGAGATACGACTCGATGCCGATCCCAAACAGCGCAGCGGCCACCAGGCGCGTCGAGATCGGATCGACCGCTGGCCATCCAAGCAGGCCAAGGATCCACACCGGCGCGACGAACAGCGGCACCGCAGCGACCACGTCTGCGATGAAGTGCACGACGAACCAGCGTCGGAGTGCAAGAGGTACCATGCATCGAGAGTTGCACGGTTCGAGCCGTCGTAACTCGTGACTCTGTCGTCGCCGTACTGAAGCGGCGCGAGTATTGGGTGCGCGCCAGTTCCAAGCGCAGATCGCAGGTCGCGTCGGTCTCGCGAGTCGACGACAATCCGGGCGCCACATGGGTAGACGACGCCCACTTCGGGGCGGATCAGGCGACGGCGCTCGGGCATGGGACCCGACAGCGAATTGCCTGCGGTTCAGGCAGGTTCCACGCCCGGGAGATCGGAACGTGAGTTGCACAAGACACTCGCCATGTCGACGCTCACCCTGTTCGTCATCTGCGGGTTGGTGGTCGCTGCGGTAGCGCTCGCCGTGTACAGCGTGGCGGGCCAGCGTCGCAGAAAGCCTCCTGCGCTCGTAACAATCAACGCGCCGATCAGCGATGGCGTCCCATCGGCGCAGACACGAGCCGTGCCGTTGCCCGGGATTCCACCCAAGTACGAGCCGCCCGTCACGACCTGGGCAGCCGTCGAGCGCAAGCTTCAGTCTCCGCGCGCGGGACGTGGCTCCAAGCCGCCACCGCCGACCTTGAGTGCCAATCGCTTCGACCAGGTACTCACCACGGGCTTGCCAGTCGTGGTGCCTGCGCGGGCCGACTGACCCTGCTTGCCGCAGCGACGGCCCACTGGCTAGAGTGGGAGCAGATTCATGGCGAAGAACGAACTGGCGGAAGGCGTGGTGCACAAGGTGCCCGCGGATCTACGCAAGCTCTTGTCGTCGGACGCGGCTGCTCGCGAGCGCTGGCAAGGCCTCACGCCGCTGGGTCGGAATGAGTTCATCTGCTGGGTCGAAGACGCCAAGCAACTCGCGACGAGGACACGTCGCATCGAGCGAACACGAGAAGAGCTGATGGAGGGCAAGCGCCGCCCGTGTTGTTGGGCAGGTTGCATCCATCGCACCGACAAGCCAGTCGGTCCCTGGGCGCAAGCCGTTCTCATCGACAAAAAGAAGCGGAAGGCCAAGTAGCGAGCGGCGTCACGCACGCGACTAGATCGAGCCCACGCTCGTCTGTGCCATCGACCTTCGTATTCGCGAGCTCTACTGGTCGGCGGCGACGCGGGCGCGCACGATCGCGATCTGCCAGTCCCATTCCTCGTCTTCGTCCTCCCGTGCGACCACAGGGCGCTCGGTCGTCGCACGCCGTTCGACGACGCGATGGGTGAGCGCCGGACCAATCGACAACCCGGGCTCGGTCGCGATGCGCGCCTGTCCCGAGGGACGCGCCCACCAACCACCTGAGCGATCATCCGGTTCATCGTCGTCGCAGCTCTCGGCCGGGAAACTTCCTTCGTCACCAGCGCGAAAGAAGGCTTCCTCGAGCTCGGAGAACGATCCCGCGGCAGAGCCATTGATGTTCCGCGTCATGAAACATGGGTTCAGCAAGCGAGGTGCCATCCCGCGTCGTGACGATTTCGGTCAGGTAGGACGACGCCGAGGCAGCTGGCAGCTCGAGTAGCCGGCAGGCGCGCTGGCTCGCAACACTGCAAGAGAATGATAGAAGCCGTCAGGGTTCGCAGACGCCGGAGTACACGGACCAGCGCTCGATACCGACGGCGGAGTCGGTGCAGTGGCGGGTGAGGACCAGGTCCAACGTGCCGTCGCCGGTCAGATCGAAGGTGCTCCAGTTCTGATACGCCGTGCAGCCGGTGGAACCATCGCTGCCGCCGATCGTGTGCAGGGGCTTGGTCAACGCGGGAAGCGAGAACATGGAGTTCGTCGCAGCGAACCCGTTCGCGGTGCCCGGATAGACCAGCCAGTGGCCGACGCCGACGGTGGCGTCACTGCAATGCCGTGTGAGGACCAGGTCGGACGCACCATCGCCGGTGAGATCGAACGTGCTCCAGTTCTGATATGCCGTGCAGCCGGCAGAACCATCGCTGCCCGCAGTCGTGTGCAGCGGCTTGACCAACCCGGGCAGCGAGAACATGGAAGAGGTCGCAGCGAAGCCGCTAGCGGTGCCCGGATACACCAGCCATGCTCCGACACCGACGGTCGGATCGCTGCAGTGGCGGGTGAGGACCAGGTCCAGGGTGCCGTCGCCGCTGACGTCGAGGGTGCTCCAGTTTTGATAGGCGGTGCAGCCAGCGGAACCATCGCTTCCGGCCATCGTGTGCAGCGGCTTGACCAACCCAGGCAGCGAGAACACGGACGAGGTCGCCGCGAATCCGCTGGTCGTCCCGGGATAGATCAGCCAGCGTCCGACACCGACGGTGGTGTCACTGCAGTGGCGTGTGAGGACCAGATCCAACGCGTCGTCGCCGGTCAGATCGATCGCGGTCCAGTTCTGATAGGCCGTGCAGCCATCGGAACCGTCGCTGCCGGCCAGCGTGTGCAGCGGCTTGGTCAACGTGGGGAGCGAGAACATGGAAGCGGTTGTAGCGAAGCCGCTCGCGGTTCCCGCGTACACCAGCCAGCGATCAACACCGACGGTCGGGTCGCTGCAGTGGCGCGTCAGGATCAGGTCCTGTACACCGTCGCCGGTAAGATCGAACGTGTTCCAGTTCTGATACGCGGTGCAGCCGTCGGAACCATCGCTGCCTCCGAGGTTGTGCAGCGGCTTGCTCATCGCGGGGAGCACGAACGGGGACTCGACCGTGGAGACTCCGGTCGCGGTGCACTGAGGCATGGGAGCGTCGATGTCGCGCCCACTGTCAGGGTCGCGCCCACCGTCAGGGCGCCCACCGTCGGGACCTCCCGACGTGCTCGAGTCACTGCACGCGGTCATCGAAGCGAGGACCACAACAAGGAGCATCAATCGCGCGACGAACATGGGGCGCACTCTTCTCGTGAAGCCCCTGGAGGTCAACGAACTTCGCACCGTCGCCGGCGAGTCAGCGCGGCAAGATCTGGTCGGCGACTCAGCCGCTGATATCCGCGTGCTCGGGCCCGTCGGGACCGAGGAACAGCACACCACCCGGTTGAACGGCGGTCATCGGCACGCCGCGCGCGCGGACGTGCTCGGCCGTGGGCGCGAACAGCGGCGAGATCTCGAGCACCGCGTCGGGCTCGCCGTCGGGCTGTCGCGGTACCTCGACCGCGGCCTCGCCGAGCCAGCGCGCAGCACGACGGATCTGGTCGCGTAGGCACGTCGCGGGCGAGTCCACGCCCTCGGCGTTCTTGACGGGAGAGAACTCCTCGGCTCGATCGGTGTCGACGACGATCGCGTTCGAGGCGAGCGGGATCGCGTCGAAGATGAACTGCTCCAGCTTGACGGCGTTCGGAGCGGTCGGCTCCACCGAGCGGCCGGTCTCGTCGACGAACGGCACCTTCTTGTCGGCCCGATGCCAGGGCAAGCGCAGCTCGCCGTCCGCGGTCAGGCGCTCGATGAACGCGGTGCGCAGCGCGTGGATCGCGATCGAGCCCGCGTTGAACCGGAGTGCGCCCGCAGCGTCGGTCTGCCGCGCCAGCGACTCCGGCAGGTCGCTGTACTCGATCACCTGCAGCACCCCGTCGCCGCGCACGAAGTTGCCGACCTTCTCGAGCGGTCCCGCCTTCGGAATCATCTTGCTGCTCATCTCGCTGCCGGTCAGGTCGTGCAGCCCGAGGAACAGCGGATCGATGCAGTGCACCAGCGGGTTGTCGACCTGGAAGTACGACAGGTGCTCGATCCCGCGCCGGCGCATGTCCGCCAGCGCGCCGCTCTTCGCGAGCGCGCGCAAGCTGCCACCGTGCCCGTCGGGGCTCAGCGCGAGCGAGTCCTTGCCGGCGAGCAGCAGCCGCCCGTCGCTGCCGAACGCGGGCATCATTCCCTGCTGGAAGAAATACACGTCGCCGGGGTCGACGCCGAAGTGAGCGTTCGCGGCGAAGTACGCGCGAGTCGCCGCGTCGTTCGCGTCGCTCGTCATGATGTACCAGGGGATCGCACGTCGAGCGTCGCGCCCCCACGCGCGAAGCTGCTCGGCAAAGACGCGGAACAGCGGATGCCGCTTGATCGGGGTCACCGGGAACTCGCCCTTCGGTCCGTCGTATCCGAGCCGGGTCCCCTGACCGCCGGCGACGAGAAACGCGCCGACCTTGCCCTCGTGCAGCAGCGCGAGGCCACGCGCGCGCGCGTCGCGGTACATCGCCGTGCGCGTGACGTCGCCCGGCGCGGGCTGCTGCGGATACGTCTCCACCGGTTCGATCTGCGTCGGTAGCGCCGCATCCGGGCGACGCACGACGTACTCCGCGGCGAGGCGTTGGAGCAGCGATAAATCGAGAGCGGCGAGCTGATCGGCGAGGCGCGCGCGCCCGGCGTCGTCGAGCTCATCCCAGTGCCGCAGGACGTGCCCCTGCCCGGCCGCATCCAGGCGGGCTCGAAGTGTGCTGAGTTCTTCCATGTGCTCCGCGAGCATGCCGCATGACCGCGCGCGCACCAGCCTCGGCCGCGACAAAGACATCGGAAGCTCCGGAGCTGCGCGGAGGCTTGACGTCCCGTGGCCTGTGAGTTACATAACCAATGGGCTATATGACCGATCGGTTATCGAGATGAGTCCGCAAAAGCTCGACGCGGCGTTTTCGGCACTGGCCGACCCCACCCGGCGAGCCATTCTCGCGAGGCTGGCTCGTGGAGACGCCTCGGTGATGGAGCTCGCAGAACCGTTCGCGATGAGCCAGCCCGCGATCTCGAAGCATCTGAAGGTTCTCGAGCGCGCCGGGCTCGTCTCGCGTGGCCGCGATGCGCAGCGTCGGCCGTGCCGTCTCGAAGCGAGCCCGCTTCGCGCTGCGAGCGCGTGGCTCGAGCGCTATCGCGAGTTCTGGGAAGCCAGCTTCGACGCGCTCGATGGCGTGCTCGAGACCCTCAAGCAGCGCGAGCGAGCCGCCAGGAAACGCAAGGAGAAGAAGTGATGACGAAGCTCAACGTGACCACCCCCGATGCCAACGAGATCCACATGACCCGCGCGTTCAACGCGCCTCGCCGGCTCGTCGTGAAGGCGATGACGACGCCCGAGCTCATCAAGCGCTGGCTTGGCGGTCGGCGCACGACGGTGTCGGTGGCGGAGGTCGACCTGCGCGTCGGCGGCTCCTACCGCTACGTGTTCCGACTCCCCGACGGCAACGAGTTCTTCTTCACCGGTGTCTACAGCGAGATCAGCGAGGACCGCATCGTCCACACCGAGCTGTTCAACGGCGAACCGCCTGGCGCCGTCGTCACCACGACCCTCGTCGAAGAGGCAGGCAAGACGACCTTGCACATCGTCATGCGGTTCGAGTCGCAAGCGGTGCGCGACATGGTCGTCGGGACCGGCATGGCCGACGGTGCCGGCGAGAGCTACGACGAGCTCGACAAGCTGCTGACGAGTCTCTAGCGTCGGCGCTGTCGGCGCTATCCGTCAACAGCTCGAGCAGCTCGGCCCGGAGGACATGCAGCCCTCGCCCACCTGACACGCGGAGCCCGGGCACATCATCGGTCCGCACGCTCCGTTTCCGCCGCACGTGACGTCGCACGAGCATGCGTTCTGACACTGCACGCCGCCCGCGCACGAGGCGTTGCCGCTGCACTCGACCTCGCAACGGCCAGACCCGCACTGGATTTGATCGACGCAGCTTCCGTTCCCCATGCAGCGCACCAGACATGCGCCGGTCGCGGGACACACGATGGGCCCCGAGCAGTCGCCGCCGCTGCACTCGATCACGCAGACGGTTCCCTGGCAGCTCCCCGGGCACCCCGCGCCGCACCCGTCACCGCCGGCATCGGGGAGCGGGGGCAGCGATGCGTCGGGCATCGGCACAGCGCCATCGAGCATCGGCGACGCGTCGATCGCCGGGGTTGCGACGTCGAGCGTGGCGCTCGCATCCGTGACGGGCACCGACCCGCCCGCCCGCGCGCACTGCCCCGCGTTGGCGGACGCCGCGCACCAGCCATCGCTGCCGCAGACCTGACCCGGCGCGCAGTCCTCGGCACCGCCGCAGCGAACCGCGCACTCGTCGAGCTGCGGCCGGTAGCATCCAGCCGTCGCCGTGCTCAGGAGAGCGAGCGCGAGAAGGAAGACCTGCGACTGCATCGAGGATGCACTCATACAAATCCGGGACCACCGATGCCTCCACCGTCGTGCATGGTTTCCGCCCGTTAGCGCGCTATCGCGACACACCCGCGAGCCCGGCGCACAGTGCGTGCGTCGCAGCCACCATTTTGTTACG
>JACCQV010000227.1 GCA_013813945.1 Deltaproteobacteria bacterium
GGGTGCGCCGGTCGGGTCCGCGCATCGCGAGTACGAGTCCGCGCGTCCGGGTGCGCCGGTCGGGTCCGCGCATCGCGAGTACGAGGCCGCGGTGACTCGATCGCAGCCCGTGTACGCGCACGCCGGACATGGCGAGGCGTTCTTGCCGTTCACGCGACTCGCCGCCGCTACCGGGCTCGGTGCGCTCGCCGCATCACATCTGGTGATTCATCCGATCTACGGGCCCTGGTTCGCACTGCGGGCCGTCATCCTCGTGGACGGAGACCCACCGGTGCGTGCCCCGATCGCATCACCATGCACGTGCGGGTCTGCGTGCAAGACGGCTCTCGTGAGCGCGCTGGTATCTGCGTCGTGGGAGTCGTGGCTCGCGGTGCGTAACGCCTGCAGCCTCCGCGCGTGGCGCTACTCCGACGAGCAGATCCAGTTTCACTACACCAGGCAGTGGATTCCGCCGGTCGAGGACCTCGGTTCCCCATAGCGGGTCCGAGCCCCCCGGATCGCGCGGCCTGGCCGCTGACATTCCCGGCAGTTGGGCGCGGTATGTCGCTTGCTTCCCTTCGGGGCGTGGTCGGAATTCAAACGGTCTGGATCTGGCTGGTGGTCCTCGTCGGCTGCGGCTTCGAGGCCACGCCTACCGAAGACGAGATGGAGACGGACACCCAGGAGCCACCGGGGACGGAGGAGCCCGCAATCGAGCGCACATGCACCCGGGGCGATGCGTCACTCGAGCTGTGCATCGACTTCGAGGACATGACAACCCTCGCCGGCGACGGCTCGGGCAACGGTCACGATCCGGTGCGCGACGACGCCCTGACGACGACGACGCGCAACTCCGAGCTCGCGGTCCAGATGTCCGCCCTGTCCAGGCTGCAGATCGCGGAGCACCCCGACCTCGACATCACGAATAACCTGACCGTCTCGATGTGGATCAAGGCCGATCGGCTGCCCGCGTGGGGCGATGCGTACTGGCTACTCGACAACAACCGGCAATACGCGATGTCGCTGCTGTCCTATGGTGGCATTCGCTGCGGCCTCGGCGGCGAGACGATCGATACCGGCCCCCTGATCGGGCCAGGCTGGCACCACGTCGCGTGCACCTACGACGGCGACCAACTCGTGGTCTACGTCGATGGCTCGGTTGCGGGATGCGACGAGGTCGAAGGACCGATCGCCACGGACGGCACCGAGGGCCTCGCGATCGGCGCAAACATCGGCGTCGGACCGGTGTTCACCCAGAATTTTGTGGGTGCGCTGGATAACATCCAGGTGTTCTCGCGGACCTGGTCGAGCACCGAGCTGTGTTCGGCCAGTGGTGCAGCTGGATGTCACTCGAGCTGCCCCGGCTGGGGCTGGAACGGCGACTGACGATCCCTTCCCGGTAGCGGGTTACGTTCTCAGACCGGTTTGATAGTCTGTCGTGCCGTGCACGACGTGCTCGACGCATTTCATCCGCTTGTCGCGGGTTGGTTCCGCGAACGGTTCGGCGCTCCGACGGAGCCGCAGATCGCCGGCTGGCCGCGGATCGGTGCAGGTGAAGACGTCCTGATCGCGGCGCCGACCGGCTCCGGCAAGACGCTCGCCGCATTTCTGTCGTGCATGGACGCGCTCGTCCGCCGCGGACTCGCGGCACCACTCGGCGACCAGACATCGATCCTCTACATCTCGCCACTGAAGGCGCTGTCGAATGACGTGCATCGCAACCTCGAGGCGCCTCTCGCCGAGCTCGCGGTCTATGCAGCGACGCGCGGCGTGGCGCTGCCGGAGATCCGCGTCGCGGTTCGCACCGGCGATACGCCCGCGAGTGAGCGCGCGAAGATGGCGAAGCGGCCACCGCACATCCTCGTCACCACGCCGGAGTCGCTGTACATCCTGCTGACGACCGACAAGGGTCGCGCCGCTCTCGGGCAGCTGCGAACGGTGATCGTCGACGAGATCCACGCAGTGGCCGGCGACAAGCGCGGCGCGCACCTCGCGATCTCGCTCGAGCGCCTCGACCGACTGGTGACGCAGACCACCGGGCGTGTGCCGGTCCGCGTCGGGCTGTCGGCAACGCAGAAGCCGATCGAGACGATCG
>JACCQV010000260.1 GCA_013813945.1 Deltaproteobacteria bacterium
TGGGTCGCCGGCCACGGTGTAGCTGGCGTTGATCAGGAGGAAGTCGCGCGCGTTGGTCGTCGTGTTGGCCGATGCCAGGGCGGCGTTCATAGCGGCCTCCGAACCGACGAGCACGCACGCGGATCCCAGGACCAGGGGGTCAGAGCCGCAGTGCTGCTCCAGGCAATCGGGTTGCGCGTCGCTGTCGGTGTCCGTGCAGGTTGCGCCGCAGCGGGCCGTGCACGTGTTGCAGTCCTCGCCGACATCGCGGCATCCATCGAGATCGATGTCGGTCGTGCCGCTCGAGATCCAGGCGGTCACGCCGAGCGCACACGCGTCGACTCCGTCGGGGCGCTGGTCGTTGTCGTCATCCGGATCGCCGGCGTCGCATTGCCCGTCGGAGTCGTGATCAGCGCCGTCGGCGCCAGCGAGGTTATCGGCGAGAGGTCCGAAGTCGTCGCTACCCACCACGCAGTCGTCGCAGGTATCGGTATCGGAGTCACCGCAGACGTTCGGGTCCGTCGCTGCCGGATCCGTCGCATCGTTGACGCCGTCGTTGTCGTCGTCGAGATCGCCCGCGTCGCAGGCACCGTCGGAGTCGGCGTCGGGCCCGTCGTTGCTCGGCATCCGATCCACGAGCGGGCCGAGGTCATCGGTACCGATCGAGCAGTCGTCGCAGCTGTCCGCGTCGGCATCGCCGCATCGATCGGGATCGAGCGGCGCCGGATCGAGCGCGTCGACCTGGCCGTCGGCGTCATCGTCTCCATCACACTCGTTCCCCATTCCGTCGTTGTCTCGATCGACCTGGCTCGGGTTCGCCGCGAACTTGCAATTGTCGAGATCGCCGCAGATCGAGTCGTTGTCGCCGTCGTTCTCGGCATCGTTCGGGCACCTGTCACATGCGTCGCCACGCAGGTCTCGATCGGTGTCGGTCTGGTTGCGGTTCGCGGCGCTGACGCAGTTGTCGACCGCATCGCAGATTCCATCGCCATCGACGTCCCGGCCGGTGCACTCCGTCGCGCAGAACCCATCCCTGCACGAGAACCCGAGCTCACACTCCGCCGCGGTGACGCAGGCGGTGACGACGCAGCCACCGACCTCGCACTCGTACTGATAGCCGGCGCCGCAATCAATGTACGTCGTGCAGGTCGTCTGCGCGCACAGGCTCTCGCGGCACGCCTCGTCGGGACGGCACTGGACGTCCGACTGGCAGCGACGATCGTCGAACTTCCCGACATCGATCGAGCACGCCGAGAGCATCGCGAGCAGGCACAGGATGCGGGTCACCATCGGACCGTTGCCTGGACCGAGGTCGGGGTGAACGAGAGCTGCGCTCGTGCTTGCTCGGGGCGCTCGAGGTTGCCGGGGTCGAGGATGAACACGAGCAACGACGTCGCGATCACGGCGCCACCACCGATCAGCAGCACGTTGCTGTACATCGCGGCACGCTCACCTCGATCGCGATCGCCGCGACATGTCGCGAGCTCCGCCTGCGTGAGCCGCTCCGTCGGATCACCACAGCCGGCGTCGTCGAATGCACGCTGCGCATCCCGCGCGCGCATCCCGAAGACACCGCCGCCGACGACGGCGACCGCACCGATGCCCGCGCCGATGTACGCCCACTTGCGAGCCGGGTGCTTGTTGTAGAGATCGAGATCCGCGGCGATCCGCGCTGCCTGCGTGCGTTCTGCCTCGGCCTGCGCCTCGGCTTCCTTCGCGCGACGCATCGCCTCCGCCTTCTGCTTCTCGGCTGCGCTGAGCTCGGTATCGTGCCTGGCCTTGTCCGCCGCGGCGGCCGCTCTCTGCTCGGCTGCGAGGCTGGCGCGTGACTCGGTGATCAGCGACTCGACCAGCGCCTTGTTCTCGGCGTCCGGAACGCCGACCAGATACGACTGATACATCGTCACCGCGTCTGCGTGCTGGCCGAGCTTGCGGTGACACTGGGCGATGTTGAACAGGAAGGCGGACAGCGGCATCGCGCGGTATGCGCGCCGGTAGTACTCGAGCGCGTGCACGAACTCGCCGAGGTTGTAGTGCTGGTTGCCTCTCGTGAACAGCACCTTCGCGCGTTCGACGGGCGCCTCGGCAACGAACTTCTTGAGCGCCGGTCCGAGCTCCCTCGCGAGCCTGCGTTCGGGGATCGTGAGCTCTCGCCGTGACAGCAGGTCGCTGCCGCCGACGTCGACCAGGAGCACGTCGAGAACCACTCCATCGGACGTTGTCCGCCCGACGCTGACCGCGAGCACCCGCAACGCCCCAAGCTCGGCACCCGCGGCGGCGAGGCATCGTGGATCGATCGCGCACGCGGGTTCGATCTGCCTGGCATTGCGCGGCGCCACCTCCGCACCGTCGAGCACCTTCTGGACCTTCGCGACGTCGATCCGCGGCGTCGCGGCGACGGGGCCCAGCACCACGAGCTGGGTCTCCGCCGCAGCCGAGCGTGGTGCGGCGAGTGCGCTCGCGACCACGATCATCGAGACGAACATCCTGGGTGACATCAATCCTCGTCAGTTCGCGAACGGGTCCATCACGCCTTCGCGATGGACCTGCTTGGGCTTTGTTGCGTCCCCCCCGGGCTTCCGTCGAGTAGTCGCCTTGACCGGTCGCTTCGAAACGACCGCCTTGCTGCGTGTCATCACGAGCTCGAGCGTGCGCGATTCCGTCATCGGCACCGGGACCTCGATCGCGTCATGGCCCGGTAGCTCGAACCTTACATGGCAGGGTCGGTCTGCACGCGTGAGCTCGGTGGAGAACGGCGTCATGCCAAGCGGCACGGTCTCTCCGGCCCGTGTGACCTTCGCGCCGGCCGGCGTGGAGTGGAACTCGATCACGACCGTCCCGGCTTCGGCCTGCGCAGGCGCTGCCGGGGTCGGTCGAGCGACCGACGTGGGCTCCATGGGCGCCGGCGCGGTTGGAGTCGCGACCGTCGTCGCGGCCGGTCCGACCTCGGGGGCACAGCCCCGGACCACCACCACGGCCACCGTGGCAGTCCCCCCGACCGCGAGGATCGCAGCCACGATCCAGGGGGCGGTGTGGCGGCGTGCCGGCGCCACCGCTGGTCCGGAACCGATCGCGATCGGTGGATCCAGATCGATCGCGCGCAGCGCTTCCGCGACCGCCGCCGCCGACGAGAACCGGCCCTCCGGTTGCTTGGCGAGGCACCGGAGGATCACCCGCTCGAGCGCTGCCGGCACCGGGCACAGCTGCGACGGTGGAGGCGGCTCGTCGTCCGCGTGGCGCAGCAGATATTCGCTATCCGTGGTCGACGGGAATGGATGATCGCCGGTCGTCATCTCGAACAGCAGCACGCCGAGCGCATAGATGTCGGCGCGCCCATCGACCCGCTCGCCCGCCGCTTGCTCGGGCGCCATGTACGCTGCGGTCCCAACCGGACTGCCGGTACGCGGCTCCGCAACGGTCTGTGCGACGCCGAAATCGATCAGCTTCACGAAGTCGTCACGCTCGGCGCGCTCGATCAGGATCAAGTTCTCCGGCTTGAGATCGCGGTGCACGATGTCGAGCGCGTGGACCGCGGCGAGCGCGTCTGCGATCTGAGCGCCGATATGAATCGCGGACTCGAGAGGGAGTGCACCGGCCGCCATTCGCGATCTGAGGTCTGCTCCGTTCAGCAGCTCCATCACGCAGTAGGCGCCGTCGCCGCCATCCTCGACGAGGTCGATCGACTCGACGACGTTCGGGTGCTTGATCCGGTTGATCGTGCTGGCTTCGTCGAAGACATCGCGGCGGAGTTGCTTGATCGCGACGTATCGGTTGAGGCGGGTGTGCGCGCCGATGTAGATGCTGCCCATCCCGCCCTTGCCGATCAGCGACACGAGCTTGTAGCTGCCGAGCTCCTTGCCGAGCCCGGGGATGTTCCCGGGATCGCCGTCGGGGGCGGAGAGCGATGCCTGATCGAGCGCACACACGACCTGGCTATCGATGTAGCGCCGATGGCAGGTCGGACAGGCCCTCATTGGAAAGGATCCAGCGTGGCGTCGCGGTCGTCGGGGCCCTTCGGTGCGGCCGCCTTCGAGCGCGTTGGCCGCGGCTTGTCCGTGGATCTGTCTGCCGGCTTCTCGAACATCAGGTCGCGGCTCGGAGCGTCCGGTACGATCGTCTCGGTGACCTCGGTCCCATCGGGGAACCTGGCGGTCAGGGTGACCGGCTCGCTCG
>JACCQV010000275.1 GCA_013813945.1 Deltaproteobacteria bacterium
TGTTCACCTCGAACGCTGTCGTCGAGGACGGCGCTCCGCAGCACCGCGACGAGTACGAGCGTGGTGTCACGCTGCAGCTCGGCACCATCGGCACCGATGGGATGAACGAGGATCTCGGACCGCGCAACCTCTCGCACCGGACGTTCCCGACGCTCGCGAGCGATGGCCGCGTGATGTTCACGCAGTGGGATCACCTCGGTCCGCAGAACGCCGGCCACCTGATGTTCGCGAACCAGGACATGCAGGCGCTGCGGGAGGGCTTCGGCAAGGAAGGCACCGGCGCCTCGAACTCGACGCTCAAGGCGCAGGAAGTCGCCCCGGGCCGCTTCGTCGCGATCGCGACCTCGCGTAGCCGGACGATCCAGGCCGGCGCGCTCGTCGACATCCGGCTCGGTGCCGCGGTGACCGACAGCAGCGGCAACGTGTCGGCGCCCGAGGCGCAGACCGAAGCGAACGCGACCTACCGCGACCTCACCCCCGACGTGCCGCACGACATGACGCCGTCGGCGGAGACCGTCGGTCGCTACTACGACGCGTATCCACTCAATGCGAAGGACAAGCCCGATCTCCTGGTCTCGTGGGCCGATGGCCCGGTCGAGTCGGGCGTGCTCGGCATCGCCGGCCTCCAGGCGAACTTCGGCGTCTACCTCTACGATACGCAGCGCAACCAGCGCCGCCCGATCCTCGACGACTCCGAGATGTGGGACATCTTCGCGCGCCCGCTGCAGACGCGGACGCCGCCGCCGATCACCGGCTCGGCGACGGACTCGGCGCTCGGCGGCAAGACGATGATCGGCTCGATGGACGTCTACAAGTCCAGCCTCAAGACGTTCGCACCGGGCTCGGTCTACGGCGTTCGCGTCTCGGAGGGCTTCTCGTCGGAGGAGGGCTTCCCCGAGATGTTCGGCTCGACGATGTTCGAAGGCATGGCGACGCTCGGTGTCGCGCCGGTTCGCGCGGATGGCTCGTGGCTCGCCACGGTCCCGTCGAACGTGCCGCTCCGCGTCCAGAACATCGACACGTTCGGCATGTCGGTGTTCAGCGAGCCCGTGTGGTTCTCGGGACGCCCCGGTGAGACCCGCGTCTGTGGCGGTTGCCACGAGAGCCGCTCGGAGACCGTCACGATCAACCCCGGCATCACCGACGCGTTCGCCATCGGCCCGACGCCGATGTACGGCGACGTCACCCGCGCGAACCGCAAGTCGATGACCGACTTCTCGCGCGACAAGATCATGGGCGTCGCCTGGGACACCGTGGTCCAGCCGATGTTCGACGCGAAGTGCATCAGCTGCCACAACGGCGTCGCTGGCCCCGCGAACCCGTCGTACGTGATCACTGACCCGGCGACCGGTACGAGCGTCACCTGGACGTTCGACCTCCGCGGCAGCGCGGTGCCTGCGCAGTTCGCCGAGCTCGGTGGCGACTCGGCCTTCACGCTCTCGTACCTCTCGATGGCCGGCCTCGACATGGAAGCCATCGAGGAAGGCGACCTGATGATCACCGGCGACTACAAGGTCTACCTGAACCCGGAGGATGCGCGGAACTCGCTCGCCATCAAGCTCCTCAACCCGGTGCAGCAGTTCCCGAACCAGAACCCGGGCGTCCGCGCCTTCGCGACGACGCCGCACATGAACGGCAAGGGTACGGACCTGACGGCGGATGAGTTCTACGCGCTGATCCTCGCAGCCGACAACGGCGTGAGCTTCTTCGCCCGCGAGAACAACCCCGGCGACACCTCGTACTAACCCCGCGGACAAGGAGAACGACCATGAAGAACATCGGAACCAAGATCGCCGCGGTCGCCTTCGTGCTGTTTGCAGCCTCGCCGGCGTTCGCCGGCAAGGGCGGCAGCGCAGGCCTGATCCGCACCGCTATCCAGTCTGGCTCGGTCGACGCCATCACGGCGGAGATCGAGCGCGCCGAGAGCCTGATGTGCGAGGAGTGCGTCGGCCTCGTCACGAACCTGCTCGAGGATGACCGCTACGAGGTCCGCGAGGTCGCGGCCTGGTGGTTCGCGAAGCGGCCCGCGCTGCGCGACATCATGGCGGCGCAGTTCACCGACGAGCTTGCGACCGGCAACACGATCAAGACGCGCAATGCCGCCGACTTCCTCGGCCGCACGAAGTACTACAAGAGCCTGCCGACGCTGCGCGCTGCGATCAGCCGTGATGTCGGTGTCGACGCGAAGGTCGCGATGGTCCGCGCGGTGAAGTTCATGGCGCACAAGGACGGCAGTCCCGTGCTCGTGACCGCGATGACCGATGCGAGCCCGAAGGTTCGCGCCGCAGCCGTCACCGCGTGGCGCGACATCCGCGGCCAGGCGAGCGCAGCCGTCGTCGTCGGCCTCCTCACGGATGGCGATGCGAAGGTCCGCGCCGAAGCGGCGACGGTCGTCGGTGCACTGCGCGAGACGTCGGCGCGCACGCAGCTCGAGGCGATCCTCATCGGCGATGCCGACCCCGTCGCGCGCCGCAACGCGGCGTGGGCGCTCGGACGGGTTGGCACCGCAGCGTCGCGTGACGCACTGACCCGCGGGACCGCCGATGAGAGCGGCCTCGTTCGCATGGTGGCTCGGGCGTCGCTTGCGTCGCTGAACTAGAAATTCGCAACGACAGCGATCGTCATCACGGGCCGCGTTTCGAGAAGCGGCCCGTGGTCGTTTTCCGTCGGAGAACTGAGGTACCATGCTGCTCATGGGGCTACGCAGGGAACTCCTCGTTGTCGGCGTGTGCGCTGTCGCCGCGTGCGGCGACTCGGCGCCGGGCCGTACGTTCTTCGATCGGAACATCCAACCGATCCTGGAGCAGAAGTGCGTCGGCAACACGTCGGGCTGTCACTCGGTCAACGAGGGTGACGTGTTCCAGATCGCCGCGGGCAACCTGGACGTCACCTCGTTCGAGAACATCCAGAAGCGTCGCGACACGCTGTCGCCGTTCGGCGCGTATCCGTTCCCGCTGTTCCTGATCAAGTCGGTCGGAGCGGGCACGCTGAAGATGCAGTACGGCGCGAGCTTCGTGAGCATCGACGTCCAGCACTCGGGCGGCGCGATCCTCGAGGTCGGCTCCGACGCGTACTTCACGCTCCAGAACTGGCTCGAGAACGGCGCGACCGAGAACGGCCTCAAGCCGGCGAGCCCGCCGCGCGAAGGGGAGGGCGAGTGCTCGACCCAGATCCCAGCCGGCTTCGATCGAACGAAGTACATCACGGCCGCATCGCAGCCGCGGTTCGCCGAGTTCAAGACGACGGTCCAGCCGATCCTGGCGAGCCACGGCTGCACCGCCGGCAACTGTCACGGGGCACCGCAGTCGGACTTCTACATCACGTGTGGCAGCTCCGAGGAGCAGCTCGAGTTCAACTTTAGCCAGGCGTGGTCGTTCGTGAACACGCCCGTCGACGACTCCCAGCTTCTCCGTGTGCCGCTCGCCGTCGGGCGCGGTGGTCGCGGCCATACCGGTGGCGATCAGTTCGCGGGCGACGACAACGACGCGGACTACAAGGCTCTGCGCGCCTGGGCCGAGGCGGTCGGCAAGCTCGACTTCGCCGGCAGCGATCCGGGCAAGCAGTTCTTCGCCGCGAACGTCCAGCGAGTCCTGTTGACGCGCGGCTGCGGCTTCCAGGCCTGTCATAGCCCGCAGGCCGGCAACGACTTCAAGATGCGCAGCGGATCGATCGGGTTCTTCTCGGCGGTGGCGCTCGAGAAGAACTACGAGCTGGTGCGCCAGGAGTTCATGGCGCTCGAGTTCGCGGATGCGCGGCGCAGCCGTGTGGTCGCCAAGACGATCCTCGAGGACGACGCCCGGGTGACGGGCGTGGGTGGCATCGCCCACCGCGGTGGTCCCGTGCTCGAGACGAGCGGTGGTGGCGCGACCGGCGGTGCGGACCCGGCGACCTGCGGGGCGTTCAACCCCGCGACCGCGAGTGCGTTCTGCACGGTCCAGGAGTGGCTCCGGATCGAGCGTGCCGCGCTCGCCGGCCAGGTCACGAGCATGGGCTCCGGCGATCCGGTCGACATCGTCTACGTCGAGCGCCCGGACGCAGCCCCAGCGGGTCGGCTGGAGTTCGATACGTTCCAGGGTGGCGCGGATCTGATGCTGGCCTCGACGACGTTCGGTGCGGGCGGATCGATCACGCCCACCGGGACCGCGGTCTCGATCCTCACGAGCTGCAATCTCGGGACGAACCCCGACGTGCAGGCGCCCGACGTCGCGAACGATGGCAACCGGATCGCCTTCGCCGCGCGCCGCGATGCAGCCGCTCCGCTCGGCATCTACGTCGTCGACATCAACGGCAACAACTGCACGCGCATCACGCCGCCCGTGGCAGACGTCAACGGGCTCAAGATCCACAACTTCGATCCGGCGTGGTCGCCTGACGGCAGTCACATCGTCTTCGCCTCCACGCGCGGCAAGGCCGGACCCACGAGGTCGCGAAAGCGAATGCTGCCGCAGTCGGATCTCTGGCGCGTCAAGGTCAACGGCTTCACGGCCGACCCGGCCCCGCCCGAGCAGATGACGTTCCTCTCGAACTCCGAGCTCGGTCCGCAGTTCATGCGCGAGGGCCGCGTCACGATGACCACCGAGAAGGTCAGCGCCGGCTTCTATCAGCTCGCCGGACGTCGCATCAACTGGGACCTCACCGACTATCACCCGCTGCTCGGCCAGCGGAAGGACTCGGTGTTCGCCGATCCCGCGGATCCGGCGGCGACCCGGCCGTCGATCGGCTACGGCGCAGTGACCGACATCCGCGAAGGCAGCGACGGAAACTTCCTGATCATCCTGTCGAACACCAACGCGGCGGGCGCGCCGAGCACGCCGGCCGCCGCAGGCGCGCTCGCGGTGTTCAATCGCAGCGTTGGACC
>JACCQV010000321.1 GCA_013813945.1 Deltaproteobacteria bacterium
CGGCCAAGCTGCTCTTGGTCCGGGTGGTCGGCATGCTGAGCAAGCTTTGCCGATGATCGTGGACGTGTACGAGCACGTGACACGTGCACGTGCACGAACGACCTTAACTGACCAGCATTGGAACTAGTACCGGGCCTGCGCTTCAGCGCCGCCGTCGCAGGTCGAGCGCGGTGCGATACACGGGTACGAGATTCACGCGCTCGTCCCACGCCGGGTGGCGGCGCGCGAACCAATCGAGCCGCTCTTCCGTCGACATCGTCGAGCTCGCAGCGAGCGCGGCTTCCCACGCCGCGCGCACGGCAGGTTCCACGAGCATCTCGCGGGCGGCCGCCTCGACGAGGTAGGGCTCGATGTACTCCTTGCGCTCGAACACGGCGTTGAACATCCCCCACGCGACGAGCGAGTCCGGCAGCGCCGGCTCGAACAGGTGGAGGATCAGGCGGGCGCGGGGCTGCGTGATCGAGACGAAGATCGCCCCGCGATCGAGCGTGCGCGACTCGGCCGCCCATGCGCCCTCGACCTGCGCGCGCGTGCGTCCCTCGTACGGCGGCGCGAACGTCACCTTGCTCGCGCGGAACACTTCGACCGCCTGAGCCGCGTGCTCGACCGTGGTGTACGCGATGCCGTGTGCATCGAGCACGGTACGCGCAGCAGCGGCGAAGCCACCGTCGATGATGTAGCCGCCCCCGGGAACCTTGATCGTGATGCCGGGGAGCAGCTCCTCGTAGAGCGGCACGGTCCAGATCTCCGGCGTGCGCTCGTCGTAGACCAGCCAGGTCCCGCCGGTGACATCGGACAGACGCTTGTCGTAGGCGTAGCCGCGAAACGCGATCTCGCGGCTCCCGGTGCCGTTCTCCCAGGTCATCGTGACGTCCGTGCCAGCGAGCTTCGCGTCGGCGGCATCGGCCGCGCGCGTCACCTCGCGCCAGGTGGCAGCGCTGCGCGTCGCCTCCTCGAACAGCGCTTGCAACGTGTGATAGGTGCTCTGCTCGCGCTCGCGATAGGTGCGCCAGCTGTGGGTCTCGACGAGGATGCCGATCCGGCTCCGTGCCGCCATGCACCAGCTCGAGAACCGCGGCGGTGCCTCACCGCGTCCAAACCCGGAGTGCGGATTACTGTCGTCGACGAACGAGGGGTAGAAGTCGAGTGGCAGGTGACCGAGCTCGGTCAACCGCCGCTGCAACGTTCCAGACAGCGCCGTCGCAGCTTCCTCGAGTCCGTCACCACGCGGCGCGAGCGGCGCTGTGATCACGCTGATGTCGTGCTCGAACTGAGCGCCGTCGGTCGTGTGCAGGTCGACGAGCAGGACAGGATCACGCTCGCGCAGGACCCGCAGCGCCGCCCGGATCTCCGGCGAGTCCGCCTTCATGTAGTCGCGGTTGAGGTTGAGCCGTGCGGCATTCGTGCGGAAGCCCATCTCCTCCGGGCCGCGCTGGTTCGGGCGATGGTTCGGGCCGAACCGCTCGTGGCCGTCGGGGTTGATGACCGGGATGAACACGATCGACACCGCATCGAGCGCACCCGGCGCGACCTTGCCATCGAGCAGATCACGAAGAAACCGGAACCCTGCGTCCTTGCCCTCGATCTCGCCGGCATGGATTCCGCCCTGGATCAGGATCACGGGTGCATCTGCACGGCGCGTGATTGCGAGCGCGACGAGCGGGCGTCCCTGCAAGGTCGACCCGATCACTTCGCAGCGCACACCGTCGTACGCGCGCGCGTAGTCACGACACAGAGTCAGGGTCTCGTCGTAGCGACCCGTCCGCGTCCATTGCGACGTCTCTGCCGTGGTGGTCAGCGAAGGCCGCGTTCGCGGCGTAGCCGTGCAGGCACACGCAACGATCGATGCGAAGGCCAGCATGCGCATGACCTCCGCATATCACGACCGGTTGCTGCGTAGCCCTGCTAGCGGCGACGGTCGCGGTGATCGCGGATGGCCGGACGCCGATTCCCGCGGTCGTACGTACGGCCGCTACGGTAGTAGGGGTCGCGGCGAACCGTGTAACCATGCGGACGATAGTTCCGGTACGCGTACGGACGGTCGATACGCATGACCGCGCGAGGCGGCGTTGCGTAGGCCCAGCCACGGTCGTAGTAGCTGGAGCGATACCAGCGACCATAGGTATCGGGACGCCAGTAGTAGTTGTCCGAGTAGAAGATCGGCTCGTGATAGCCGGCGACCACCGACACGCCGGGACTCACGCTGACGAGATCCGGCGTGTAGGCCGCACCGGAGTAGTACCCATCGGAGCGAACCGTGCCGGCACAACCGACCGCCAAGGCGGCGGCCGTCAAAAGGGCAGGAAGGGTGAAGCGAGACATGGATGTGTCCTCCGACGAGGAATCGAGCATCTCGCGTGCCATCGCGCTAAGCGCGCGAGAACAGGAAATGGATGATGAGGTAATGTGGCCAACATCATGGTCTCGAGCGCTCACACCACGATCGACCAGTACCTCGCCGCACTTCCGCCCGATCGCCGCGCGGAGATCGCGCGCGTGCGCTCGGTCGTCAACGCGAAGCTGCCTCGCGGGTACGAGGAGGGAATGCTCTACGGGATGATCGGCTGGTACATCCCGCTCGCGAGCTATTCCGACACGTACAACGGTCAGCCGTTGTGCCTGGCCGGGCTCGCCGCGCAGAAGCAGCACCTCGCGCTCTACATGATGACGGTGTACGGCGATCCCAAGGTCGAGCAGAAGTTCAAGGCCGGCTTCAAGGCCGCTGGAAAGAAGCTCGACATGGGGAAGTCGTGCGTGCGGTTCAAGACGGCAGATGCGCTCGCGCTCGACGTGATCGGCGAGACGATCAGCCAGGTCACGCCCGCGAGCTACATCGCCGCGTACGAGAAGGCGCGCGGTGCCCGCGCGAAGAAGCCAGCGGCCAAGCCGACGAAGAAGAAGGCACCGGCGAAGAAGTCCGCTGCGAAGCGCTAGCGAGCGCTTCGCGAGCGCTAGGCAAGCTTCGCCGACATCGTGATCGGTAGCGGCGCGAGCAAGCGCGAGATCGGGCAGGTCTCCTTCGCCTTGTCGGCGAACGCCTGGAACTGCTCCGCCGTGATGCCGGGAACCGTGCCCGCGAGCTCGAGGTGGATGCCGACGACCGTCCAGCCCACGTCCTGCTTCTCCATCGAGACCGTCGCATCGGTGCGCAGCTCGGTCGGCTCGTGGCCCGCGTTCGTGATCTGGAACGCGGTCGCCATCGTGAAGCAGCTCGCGTGAGCGGCGCCGATGAGCTCCTCGGGGTTCGTTCCGGCCTTGCCGTCCTCGGAGACGAACCGAGAGTTGGCGCTATAGGCGATATCTTTCAATGCGCCCGACTGCGTGGAGGTCGCGCCCGTTCCCTTGGGACCGGTGCCGCGCCAGACTGCCGTACCTGTTCTCTTCAACATGCGTGCGGGTATACCGCAAGCCGCATCAAGTGATCTCGATCCACAGCTCGTTGCGACGCAGCAGCGGGAGTGTGGTCGGCGGATCGTAACACGCGAACATGACGCTGCCCCTGGCCGACAGCCCAGCATCGACGAGCTTGCGCAGCAGCTTGCGCTCCTGCCACTCGACGTTCTTCTTCGTGAACCGGCCGTTGAATCGCAGCACCGCGATCCGGCGCTCGGGTACCTCGCGGAGCTGGACCCGTGGATCCTCCGGCTGCGGAAGCGTCGAGACCACTCGGTCCGCAGGCATGACGAACGACATCTCGTAGCGTCCATCACGCATCATGGTCGTCACCGGCATGGCCATCACGAGACCCTCGTCGGTAGCGTTTGCGCCCCGGATGAAGCTCCGGAGTCGCTCGTATCCGAGCTCGAGAGCGTCCTCGAAGTCGATCGCGTTGATCTCGGCCCGCGCGTCGACGCGTGCCGGATAGCGCCGCAGAGCGAGGTCACCGACCCGACCCTCGGTCGTGTAATCGGGCTCGGGCGTGAACCAGCGCGCCATCTGCAAGCGCAGCGCACCGAGCGCCAGCGCCGCGACACCTCCGACGAGGAGCCCGCGCTTGAGCGACCGCTCGCCGAGCAATCCCGCCACAACCGGCGCGGCGATCAGGGTCGAGAGCAACGCAACATCGCGTAACCGCGTGCGGTGCCGCTGCTGGGTGGCAA
>JACCQV010000348.1 GCA_013813945.1 Deltaproteobacteria bacterium
TCGCTGCTCCGGCGTCAGCCCGAAGATCGGCTCGCCCGACGGACCGGTGTACGGCAAGCCGAGGCCCACCCCACCTTGCGGAATCTTTCCCGCCGAAGGACGCCCCTGCGAGGCAGCCAGAATTCCGGGTGGCAACCCCTGCCCCCGGGGCGGAGTCGCGACCCGGGGCAGCACCGGCGAGGACAGCTCGTCCTCGATCGACGCCATGATGTTCTCGCTGTGCGCTTCTTTGACGAAGTCGCTCTCGCTCGTGATCGTCAGCTTGCCGTCGGCCGACACCAGCGGCTGACTCCCCGTATCGCCGGGGCGATCGAAGTTGACGTCGGTGACGCCGCCATCGGGCGTGTGCAACGCCTCATCGACTGCAGCGAGGAAGATGTCCGCGGTCGCATACCGATCGCCGGGCTTCTTGGTCAGCCCCTTGACGATCAGCCGCTCGATCGACGCTGGAATCGTCCGGCCGCCCTTGATCAACCGCGTGCGCATCGCGGGCACCGGCCGCGCGGTGTGCATCGACATCACCTCGAGCTTGTCGTCGGAGTAGAACGGCGGCTGGCCGGCGAGCATCTCGTAGCCCATGATCGCGGCGGCGTAGAGATCCGCGCGGCCGTCCATCGGATTGCCCAGCGCTTGCTCGGGCGCCATGTAGATCGGCGTGCCGAACGCCATCCCCGCCTGCGTCAGCTTCACGCCGTCATCGAGGTCGTTCGCGGTCATGCCCTTCGCGATCCCGAAGTCGAGGATCTTGGCGTAGTCCATGTCCTCGCCCTGACGGACGAGAAAAATATTCTCCGGCTTGATGTCGCGATGGATCAATCCCGCCTGATGGATGTGCGAGAGGCCGCGAAGAATGTGCGCGAGAATGTGCAGCGCGCGTCCAGGCGCGAGCTGGCCTTCCGCCTCGAGGACATCGGCGAGCGACTTGCCTTCGAGGAGCTCCATCGCGAGATATAGCGAGCCGTCGGGCAGCCGACCCGAGTCATAGACGCTGACGCAGTTGGGATGATCGATCTTGCCGACCGCGAGAGCCTCGCGCTCGAACCGATTGCGAACCTCGGGCGATGCGGCGAGGGAGGGATGGAGGATCTTGACCGCGACCTGGCGGCGCAGGCCGATCTGGTGCGCGCGATAGACGAGGCCCATGCCGCCACGACCGAGCGTGGAGTCGAGCCGATACCGGCCATCGACGACCGTGCCGATCATCGCCTCGCCGCCGTCGTCGTCGACCGGCTCCCCCGAGTCGCGCGGCGCCGGTCCTGTGCCGTCCCACGAAGGCATGATCGAAGCCGTATTGTGCCACCGCGAGCCGGCCCGTCCCACCGGAGCCGGCGCTAGAAATATCAACCAGTTGGATCTCCTACATTGACACCCGCCGCAGGCTGCCTTCTAACCGAGACGATGACGCTCCGCGCGGCAGCACTCGCCTCCGTCGTCCTGGCCGCCTGTGGTCCCGGCAGCCGGCCGGGCACGGGCGACGATCAGCCGGGGGACGACGATGCCTCCGTCCCGGTCGATCTCTGCAAGGTCCAGGACGACACCAACGGGATCGGAATGTGCGATGACGTCGCGCCGCCCAACAGCTTCGAACCCGAGCTGCAGTGGTCGTGGACCGGTCCCGGCCTCGAGCGCGACTCGATCGTCACGCCGCTGGTCGCGAACATGACCGACGACAACGCGGACGGCGCGATCGATCTGTGCGACGTCCCCGACGTGATCGTCGTCGCCGGCGCATCCACGGGCGGCTCGGGTCACATCTACATCCTCGACGGTAAGACCGGCACCCAGCACCGGATGATCGCGACCCCGGTGGATGTCACCGTGACGCCCGCGCTCGGAGACCTCGATCACGATGGCATTCCGGAGATCGTGACCGTGGAGAGTGGTGGCCGGCTGTTCGCGTTCGATCACCTCGGCAACGTGAAGTGGGGCCCGGCAGGCCAGTGGGCCGGCTCGGCGTACCTCGGTGCGATCGCCCTGGCCGACATCGATCACGACGGCGACGTCGAGATCATCGGCGGCAATACCGTGTTCGATCACAACGGCACGGTCCTGTGGAGTGCGTCCCACCCGCAGGCCAGCTGGAACGCGACCACGGTTGCCGACCTCGATGGTGATGGTCTCCAGGAGATCGTCCTCGGTGCGGCCGCATACCACCACGATGGCACCCTCTACTGGGCGAACACGACCGTCTCGGGCGGTTACCCGCAGGTCGCAAACCTCGCCGCCGATCCAAATCCCGAGGTCCTCGTGACCAACGCCAGCGGGCTCACCGTCATCGAGCACGACGGCACGATCAAGTATCGCGACCTGCGCCCCACCGGCACTCCGGCCAGCGGCACGGCGTGGATCCGGCCGGCAACGATCCACGACTTCGATGGCGATGGCCTCGCCGAGTTCGCGATGAGCTCCTCGAACAACTACACCGTGTACAACGCGAATGCCTCGATCCGCTGGACGGCGCCGGTCCTCGACGCCTCGGGCATCGCCGCCGGCACTGCCTTCGATTTCCTGGGCGATCGCACCGCCGAGGCGATGTACGCCGACGAACGCTCGATGTTCGTGTTCGGCGACATGGGGCAAACGCTCCTCCAGATGCCGCGCTCGAGCGGGACGGGCACCGAGTACCCGGTCGTCGCCGACATCGACAACGATGGCTCCGCCGAGATCGTCGTCGTCTCGAACCAGTACCAAGGGGCATCGCCGACCGTGCAGGTGATCCGCGATAAACAGGATCGCTGGATCCAGGCGCGCCGGATCTGGAACCAGCACACCTATCACGTCACCAACGTGCGCGAGGACGGGACGATCCCGCAGTACGAGAAGCCCTCGTGGACGCAGCTCAACACGTTCCGGACCAACGCGCAGATCAGCGGCGCCGGCGTCTGCCAGCCGCCGATCCTGTAGTTCGATCGCGCCACGAAGCCCACATACACGGCCTGGCCGTGGGGCCGAACCAGGGAGCATGACCAAGCTCGCGGTTGCCTTTGTGATGCTGTCGGCCTGTACCACCGGCTCCCCCGAGGACGACCTCCTCGGCAGCGGTCCGGACCACGGAGACCAGGTCGGCATCGAGGAGGCACCCAGGGTCACCGGCGTCGTCCGCGGTGTCGCCGAGGGCAGGGTCGTCCTCGGCAACGACGGCTGGCTCGACACCCGCGAGATCGCGAACGGCGGGTTTGCCTTCGAGAACGTTCCCGACGGCACCTACTTCGCGAAGCTCGAGATCATCGGGTTCGCATCGCAGTCGCAGATCGTCGTGGTTCGCCAGGGCTCGGCGAGCGTGGTGCTCGATGCCTCGCCGCTCGCCGCCGGATACGCCTATCAGTGGTCGCGCGACACGAGCCGCGGTGGCCACGAGCAGGGCTCGGTCATCGGCTCCGCGCGCGTCATGCTGCGCGCCTCCTACGGCATCCACCTGAGCGACGAGGAGCTCGTGTGGTCCGATGAACATGCCGCGCGTCTCCTCGCCACGATGCGCGCCGTCCCACAGCGGACGAGCACGCTGTGGGCCCCGATCGCGATGACGCCGACTACCTGGATCCTGTCATCGCATGAGGCCGCGCGCTCGGGTGATGTCGTGCGGATATCGACGACGGCGTTCGCGACCGAGCGCTACGTCGCCACCCAGCTCCACCAGAACATCGTCGCGCACGTGACCCAGCACGGCCGCGATCGCGTTGCGGTCGACCAGATTCTTCTCGAGCGCTACGGCGTCCGCGCGTCGCTGTTCACCGACGCCGAGAGTGTCACCTTGATCTCGATGCTCGAGGACATGCCGCAGGGCCTGCGTGCGATGCCCGGCCTGACCACACTGACCCGGCGTTCGGGCGGAGCCCCGGTGCGAGCCTTGGTGGCCAGCGGCTCCCTCGAGATCTCGGATACCACGTTCGCGATGGATCGCACCGCGGCGCAGTTCGAGCTGGTCCGCGAGATGGCCCTGTTCCTGGTCCCCGCCGACCTGACCGACGCGGTCGCGCACTTCGTGACGACGGGCCAGGGAGCCGACCTCGTGAGCGGGCTCGGGCTCGAGGCGGAAGCTCCGTTCATCCAGCTCGCGATCCGGGCCGAGGGCCGGCAGGTCCACGTCACACTCGGACTCGAGGCCGAGGGCGCCGCGGCGGCGACGATGTTCGTGTTCAACGGCGAGCGCTACCAGATGCTGCGCCTCGAGCCCGAGACCACGGGCGCGGTCGTCCTCACCGGTGACGTGACCCTCTCGGGTGGCGGGATCTGGCGGCCGGACTCTCTTGTCCTGGTCAGCAGCGAAGGCGCGGAGCAGGTCCAGGAAATGGACCAGGTCGGCTGGCGTCTCGAGGCCGAGTGATCTGAGCTTTGGAGGGCTTGCTGGGCTAGCGGTCGGTGTGTAGATTCCGGCTCCGACCACGCCCAGATAGCTCAGTTGGTAGAGCAGGGGACTGAAAATCCCCGTGTCGGCGGTTCAACTCCGTCTCTGGGCACGAACGAAACCGCGAATTCGCTGATTCCTCGATGGATCGCGGTCGCGGGTGCAGGGGCCGCTGTGCGGGCGGTTCACGGACAGCTGGTGAACCGGGCCTCGAAGACCCCGCCGTTGCAGACGTACACGAACGGACAGCAGCTCGTGCCGTAGACGCAGTGCACACCCTCGGCATCGCATGGCCGGTTGACATTGGGCTCCTTCGCCGGGCAGCCCGCCGGGTTCGGCGGCGGAGTACACCGTGGTTTGAACGGCGTCGGGATCACCGGCGTCGGGATTACCGGCGTCGGGATCACCGGCGTCGGGATCACCGGCGTCGGCTTCGTCGCAGGCCGCCTCGGTTTCGGCTTCGGTGCAGACTTCTTTGAAGTCGGCGCCGCATCAGGAACCACCGCATCGATCGGTGCATCCGCGATCGCCGCATCGACGATCGGTTGCTCCGGTGCCGTCGACGGCGAATTTCTGAACCCGAAGCGGATGACCACGACCCCCATGAGGACCGCGAACGCGATGCAGGCGGCGAAAGCTCGCCTCATCGCAGGCTCATGATGGTCATTCGCTCGACGATATCTGGTTTGCCGGTCCCAAAAAGCAGATCGCGGAAACTCGCGAGTACCAAGACGGTGACCGCCACGGCTTCGAGCGCTGGTGGAGCGATCGAACGCACGTGTGGTCCGAGCACCACTTCGTACGAGGTATCGAGCACGGCATCGCGCGCGAATGGAATGACCAGGGCCGTCTGCGCCGCGGCTCTCCGACATACTGGCTGCACGGCAAGCAGGTCCTGCGCCGCGTGTACGAACGCGCGACCAAGACGGATGCGCTGCTGCCGCCGATTCGCCGCGCGGACGATCGTCCGGTTCCGGTCATCAACGTCGCCGAGCTCGCTCGCACTCGCGACGTTACCAAGCCGTTTCAGATGTACAGCCGTGACTCATCGGGAGCTGGCAGCTCGATCGTCAGCGAAGGGGGCTGCACCAACTTGAGTACGCCGTCCGGGAGCCTTTCGTCGGGCTGCTAGTTGGGAGATGCTTTTGGCCGATGAAGAACTTCCTGATCCTCCTCTCCCTGTCTCTCGCGGCTTGCAGTGGTCGAGAGGAGGCGAGCCAGATGAAGAAGCTCGCCGACCAGCTGTGCGCGTGCAAAGACGCCGGCTGCGCCGACAAGCTGTTCCCCGAGATCGAGAAGTACTCGGCCGCCAACGAGGGCAAGAAGGTCTCGGCCAGCGCGGCCGACGACTACAACGCCCAGATCGATCGCGTCGAGAAGTGCTACCTGAAGCTGCAAGAAGCCGCCGCCGCGGCGCCCGCCAAGTAGCTAGAACACGAACGGGTAGCTGAACGAGCCCCCGCTCTGGGTCTTGCCGAACGTCGCCTTCCGGACCGCGGTGG
>JACCQV010000351.1 GCA_013813945.1 Deltaproteobacteria bacterium
ACCGCAGACATCGGGCCGCGCGCCGCCGATCGGATCTTCCAGTCGGTGAAGACCGGGCTGTCGAAGGAAGACCTCGAGGACTCCGAGAAGATCTGGAAGCAGATCAAGAAGACGTCGAAGGACATCCTCAACCTCGGCACCAAGCCGATCGATATGAGCTCGAAGAAGCCGTTCGTGCTGCTCGTGCTGGGCGTCAACGGAGTCGGCAAGACCACCACGATCGGCAAGCTCGCGAAGCAGCTGACCGACGAGGGCAAGAAGGTCATCCTGGCCGCGGGCGATACGTTCCGCGCGGCCGCGACCGAGCAGCTCGAGGAGTGGGGCAAGCGCGCCGACGTCCCCGTCGTTCGTGGCAAGTCCGGCGGTGATCCGTCATCCGTCATCTTCGACGCGATCAAGCGCGGGGTCGACGAGGGCTTCGACGTGGTGATCTGCGATACCGCAGGACGCCTACATTCGAACGCGGGCCTCATGGACGAGCTCAAGAAGCTGCGCCGGGTATCGGACAAGGCGATGCCGGGCGCCCCGCACGAGACGTGGATGGTCCTCGACGCCACGACGGGCCAGAACGCGATCTCCCAGGCCAAGACCTTCAAGTCGGACATGGAGATCACCGGGATCGTCCTGACCAAGCTCGATGGCTCATCGAAGGGCGGCGTCGTGCTCGGTATCTGCGACGAGCTCAAGGTTCCGGTCCGCTTCGTCGGAATCGGCGAGAAGATCGGCGACCTCCGCCCATTCGACCCAGCGGCCTTCGTGGAAGCCCTGTACGCGGATGCAAGCACCGGAGAGGCTGCATAGCCGCAACCGCCTGTGGCGCGCTCGTGTCCGCATTCCGGCCGTTAACGGTGCCGTTTGCTTGAGACCACAAAAAGGCGCGTGTTATGAAGCAGGTACGAATGAGGGCATTCCATCGTTCTGTCGTGTTCTTTGCGGGCCTGGCACTCGTCGCCGGAACCGCGTTGGCTCAGCCGAAGAAGGGGCCAGCGCCGAAGCCTGCGCCCGCGGAGGCGGAACCGGAGATCGAGATGGATCCGGCAGAGCCTGCGCCGCCGCCAGGCGACGAGATCGACATGGGAGCCGAGCCTCCCCCCGGCGATCTCAACGCAGACATGGCCGCCGCCGACGCGAGCGCGAATGCCGTCAAGGCGGGCGAGGTCAAGCGCACCCCTCTCTCGTGGCAGGACATCCTCGTCGTCGTGCGCAAGCCGTTCCTCAAGGCGCGCCGCACCGAGCTGCTGCCGATGTTCGGCACGACGATGAACGACAACATGGTCCGCCACTACTCGCTCGGCGGCATGCTGAACTACTACCTGACCGACGTCCTCGCGATCGGTGTCGAGGGTCAGTACTACCAGCCTTCGTTCCGCGAGCCGTTCGATCTCGTGGCGCGTCAGGCTCGTCGCCTGCCGACGATCAACACGTACAAGTGGAGCGCCGCGCTCAACTTCCACTACGTGCCCGTGTACGGCAAGTTCGCCGTGTTCGACAAGAAGCTGATCACCTGGGAGGTGTTCTTCACCGCCGGGATCGGTGCGGGGCAGAGCGAGGTCGAGGAGCGCGACAAGAAGTTCCCCGGCTTCACCAACCTCCTGATCATGCCGAACGTCGGCGCGAGCATGCGGTTCTTCCTCGCGAAGTGGCTGACGGTCAACGTCGGCATCCGCGACTACATCTTCTACGACAAGTTCGAGCCGACGGACCGCTCGCCGACGATGAACGCGACGTCCGATCAGGCGAAGAGCAACGCCGACGGCGCGCTGATCAACAACGTCATGTTCCAGGTCGGCATCTCGTTCTGGCTCCCGACGTCGTTCGAATACACCACGTTCCGCTGAAGACGAGAGGACCACAGCCATGATGAAGCAAACGATCCTCCTCGTCGCCGGCCTGCTCGCCGTTGACGCGTTCAGTCCTTCGGATGCGTACGCCGAGCGCCGCTACAACAGCCTGCGCACCGACCCGGCAGTGCGCCATCGCCGCCTGCTCGTGAGCGGACGGTTCGAGTTCGCACCGCTGTTCGAGTCGACGATCAACGCCGACTTCCGCCACGTGATCGGCGGCGGCGCGAAGCTCGAGTACCACCTCGGCGACATGCTCTCGATCGGCGTCATCGGCGTGTACGGCACGTCGATCGACACCGGCCTGGTCAAGAAGATCGTGCCGACGCTCGAGACCTCGACGATCAACGAGACCCGCGAGCCGAGCCGCGACGAGTTCACGGGGCGGCTCAACTCGATGCCGATCCACGGTGCCGCCTACGTCAGCCTCACGCCCTGGTACGGCAAGCTCGCGGCATTCTCCCAGGCCTACGTCGCGTTCGACTTCTACTTCCAGGCCGGCGTTGCCTTCGCGCAGCTCAAGAGCGACTGCCCGAGCAACATCTGCAACGACACGATGGATCCCGAGGCTGCGCCCGACAACAACCCGAACAACGACAAGCCGCTCAACAGCGGTAGCCGGCTCGGGCTGTATCTCGGATTCGGCATGCACGTGTTCCTCAACGACTTCGTCGCGCTCGACCTGACGGTTCGTGACTACGCGTTCTCCGACAACCCGTCGGGCGCGGACTTCAACGCGAACCTCGCCGTCACCAGCGACGACTCGCGCTTCCTGCACCACCTGTTCTTCGGTGCCGGCGTCTCGATCATGTTCCCGACGACGGTCAAGCGCACCCCGTGATCTAGTCGCCGGCCTTGGGCCGGGGACGACAGGCGACCGCACCCAAGTTGACGGCCTGCCAACGCCATTGGCAGGCCGGTTCTAATAAGGGCGCGAAATCGCGTATCCTCGTGATGGATCGAGGCTTGCTCGTCCACCTACTGGATTCATGCGCCGCCTGCTCATACTGGTCGTGCTGGCTGCCGGGACCCTCGGGGCCTCGGGGTGCGTCACCCCGTCGATCCCGATCCCTCCGCCCGACCCGACCCTGATGACCTTCCAGCTCCAGGGCGAGGTCGGCAACACGTTCGCGTCGTTCGAGTACCCGGCCCACCCCACGCTCGTCGACTCGGTGGTCTTCGTTTACAACCGCGACAAGGG
>JACCQV010000354.1 GCA_013813945.1 Deltaproteobacteria bacterium
GCTCGGGCCGCACGCCTGGATACCGACTGACGAAGAACGTGATCCGCGCGCCGACCGCCTGGAACTGCGGGCGCAGCTCGTGCCACTCGGTGATGTACGTGTCATCGAACGAGAGCGCGAGGCCCGGCCCCGTCCCGCCACCTGCCGCGAAGTCCGCGTACGTGACGAATGCGAGGCCGCGGTCGCGCGCTCCTGCGAGCACGTGCTCGATGACGCTGATCGGGACGGTTCGGCCCGGGTCGTGCGCGTAGAGCTCGGCGACCTCGCCCCGCGCTGCCGCTCGGTCGAGCGCGGTGTCGATGCTCGCGAGCGAGTTGTGCGCCTCGTCGTCGAGATCGACGGCGCAATGCACGCTGCGGCCATCGCCATTGTAGAACACGCCGTCGATCTCTCCGACGTCCTCCTGGCAACCCGCCGCGACAGCCGCCACGACGAACGCGCATGCTACCGTCGCGCGGTGCGGACGCTCGTGCTCGCGATGGTGTTGAGCATCGCGTCTGGTGCGCGCGCGGAGCCTCCGGGGCACGCCACCGATCTGGTGACCCGTTCTCTCGTGCTTGCCGCGGGCGGCGTCGAGGCGCAGCTCACCGCCGAGATCAACTTGCAGGCGAGGCGCGTCGGCCGACCGCTCTCGCTCGCACCCGATCTCTGGTACGGCCTCACTCCGCGATGGACGATCGGCCTGATTCACTCGAACCGGAGCGTAGATCGGATCGACGCCAGCGCGACGTTCTGTCTGCGTCGATTCCAGACCCGATGTGACCGACTTTACCGTGGCTCCGGCATCGACGTGCGCTGGAGCTGGAAGACCGGCCCGCTCTCCGTCGCGCCGCGCGCTCGTGTCCTCCTGCGTGACGTGGATCCCATCAAGCCCGCCGTCACCCTCGGTGCCATGGTGCGGTGGACGCGCGGCCGGTTCGCGATCGAGAGCGATCCATACCTGCGCCTCGGTCTCGCGAACCGCGACGAGGGCAATCGCGCCGCGCTGTTCCTCCCGGTCTGGCTCGCCGTGCAGCCGACCTGCCACTGGCTGATCGCGATCCACACCGGATATGACTCGGAGCTCGCGATCTGGCGCGACGGCTATCACGTCCCGTTCGGCCTCGTCGTTCGTGCGCGCGCGACAAGTTACCTCGACGTCGGTGTCGAAGCGGGGTTCACGAGCCTGCTCGGCCCGCAGAACAACATCAAGCAGCGCGCCGCGCTGGTCACGCTGGGCTGGCGAAACTAGCCGCTCGGCGGGAGGCACGCCTTGCGGCCCATCGTCCCGTCGACGAACGTGGCGCTGCCCGAACAGTTCGCCTCGTTCTCCCCATCACGGTTCGCATTGCACTCCGGCTTGTCGAGGCAGATGCGGAAGCAGTAGTTGACGTTATCGGTGTGCTTGACGCACGCCGACGACTCCGGGCAGTCCGTGTCATGGAGGCAGCCGGTGAGCCCGCAGTAGCCGCCCTTGAACTGGAGCAGGCAGGTTGCGGAGATGTCCTGGTTGCACTCGTCGGTCGCGGTGCACTGAGCGCCGACGCCGAGCTCGTCGGACTCGTTGCCGCCACAGGCGGCTAGCGCGAACGCACTCGCAAGGAGCAGTCTGATCATCATCCCGACCGAGCTTACGCCGAAGCAGCGGTCAGCGGCGCTTGCTCGCGCGTCTGCAGGAACCGCAACGTCTTGTAGTCGAGCTTGGCGCGGTTGAGCTGCCACTCGTTGCGCGCGAGGAACACGGTCGCGCCCGAGTGATCCTCCGCGATGTTGTCGCGGTTCGCATCGGCGAACGTCTTGATCATACGTGGATCGTCGGAGTCGACCCAGCGCGCGACCTCGAACGACGTGCCCTCGAAGTGGCACGGCAGGTCGTACTCGGTCCGGATTCGATCCGCGAGCACCTCGAACTGCAGCGCGCCGACGACGCCGACGATGAAGTCCGAGCCTAGGAACATCTTGAACACCTGCGCGGCACCTTCTTCGGCGATCTGCTCGAGTGCGCGGCCGAGGTGCTTGGCCTTCATCGGATCGTCGGAGCGCACGCGGCGCAGATACTCGGGCGCGAAGCTCGGGATCCCGGTGAAGTGCAGGATCTCGCCCTCGGTGAGCGCGTCGCCGATCCGCAGGGTGCCGTGGTTCGGGATGCCGATGATGTCGCCGGCCCACGCTTCCTCGGCGAGCTCGCGCTCGTTGGACTGGAACACCATCGAGTTGTGCACGCCGAGCGACTTGCCGGTGCGCGGGTTGGTCAGCTTCATACCGCGTTCGAACCGACCCGATGCGAGCCGCACGAACGCGATCCGATCGCGATGCTGCGGATCCATGTTCGCCTGGATCTTGAACACGAATCCGGAAAAGTCCTCGCGCGTCGGATCGACCGGCCCGGCGGAGCTCGGTCTCGCTGCTGGTGCAGGGGCGTATTGAAGAAGCGCCTGAAGGAAAGGCTCGACGCCGAAATTGTTCAACGC
>JACCQV010000361.1 GCA_013813945.1 Deltaproteobacteria bacterium
ATCAGTGGGCGAACGTCGTGCGCTGGGAGATGCGCACGCGCCTGTTTCTGCGCACCGCGGAGTTCCTCTGGCAGGAGGGGCACACCGCGCACGCGACGAGCGAGGAGGCCGGCGAGGAGACGATGAAGATGCTCGGCGTGTATGCCGAGTTTGCGGAGCAGTGGATGGCGATGCCGGTGATCCAGGGCGAGAAGACCGCGGGCGAGCGGTTCCCCGGGGCGGTGCAGACCTACTGCATCGAGGCAATGATGCAGGACCGCAAGGCGCTGCAGGCCGGAACTTCGCACTTCCTCGGCCAGAACTTCGCGAAGGCATCGGGGATCAAGTTCCAGGACGACAAGGGCGGCATCGAGCACGCGTGGACGACGTCGTGGGGCGTGTCGACGCGCTTGATCGGCGCGATGATCATGACGCACGCCGACGACGACGGCATGGTGTGCCCGCCGAAGCTCGCCCCCGAGCAGATCATCATCATCCCGGTGATCCAGAAGCCCGAGGATCGCGATCGCGTGATGACGTACTGCAAGGCACTCGAGAAGGAGCTCGAGGCACAGACCTACGCAGGCTCGCCGGTCCGCGTTCACGTCGACGGTCGCGACATGCGCGGTGGCGACAAGGCGTGGCAGTGGATCAAGAAGGGCGCACCGATCCGCCTCGAGGTCGGGCCGCGCGATCTCGAGAAGGACTCGGTGTTCATGGGCCGGCGCGACAAGGGCCCCAAGGAGAAGGCCGGGATGCCCCGCGTCGACTTCGTCGCGCAGGTCACGACGATCCTCCAGGACATCCACGATGCGCTCTATCAGCGCGCGCTCGCCTACCGCACCGAGAACACGAAGGTCATCGACAGCAAGGACGAGTTCTACGCGTACTTCGCAGCGCCGAAGACGAAGAACGCGAACGACCCCACGCCGATCCATGGCGGGTTCGCGATGACGCACTTCAACGGTGACCCGGCGCTCGAGGCGAAGATCAAGGACGACCTGAGCGTGACCGTTCGCTGCATTCCGCTCGCTCCCGGCGAGCCTGGAACGTGCCCGTTCACCGGGCAGCCGAGCGCGAAGCGCGTCGTGTGGGCGAAGGCCTATTGATGCACAGGGCCGTGCCGGCGATCGCGGGGCTCGTGCTGCAGTCAGCCTGCGACGTGGTGCTCGGGCTGCAAGACCGGCCGGCGGACGCTGCGATCGATGCGGCACCGCCGAAGCTGGTCGCACGTTACACGCTGGACACGGCTCCGACTCCCAACGGCGACCGTCCTCGGGAGCGATCTTGACTCCGGGGCGCTGGCCAACTTTTACACCGGCGTGCTCGACGACGTCAGGATCTACGACGGAGCGTTGCTCGACGAGCAGATTGCCGAGCTCGTGCGGCGTCCGTAACCCCGTTGCGGCTGCTAGGTGAGCTCGTGCGAACGTGTCAGGATCAGGCATGGGCAACGATCTGAGCTGTCCCGTCTGCGATGCGCCGCTCCAGGAAGCTGGCACCACATCGCGCTGTCTGCTGTGCGAGGGCGCGTGGGTCGCCGAGGAGGCGCTGGTCGCGATCCTCGAGCAGCGCGCGTCGACGCTCGTCGAGCTGCCGTGGGAAGCACGTCAGGACAAGCCGCGCCCGTGCGCCGAGTGCAAGGCGGAGATGCAGACCGTCAACCTCGGCTCGGTCGCGCTCGATCGCTGCGAGCAGCACGGCGTGTGGTTCGACATGAACGAGCTGACCCAGCTCCTCAAGCAAGTGAAGCGGTTCAAGACGGCCGATCACGTGGAGCCCGAGGAGCACCGCGAGAGCCTGCTGCACCGGCTCGCGAAGCTGTTCGCGTCCGGCTAAGGCAGGGTCGGCGTCGCGAGCTGGATCTGCCAGACCTCCGGCGCGTAGACGCGCGCGAGGACGAGCACCTGGTTGCCGTCCGGCGAGGGCCGCACGAATGACAGGATGTCGTCGTCGCTCTGCATCACCAGCTGCCACACGCCGTCGCGCATCTGGCCGACCAGGTAGTTGTTGCGTGACTTGGTGCCGCCGACGAGGAATCCGCCGCGTGGATCGTACGCGACGCTGCGCACCGTGATCATCGGGACCTCTGACGTCGACACGACGCGCCCGGTCGGCTCGAGCTCGGTGATTTGATCGACGTCCCCCACCACGAGCAAGCGCTTGCCGTTGGCGGCGACGGCGACGTCCTCGGCCTTGCCCCGGAAGATCGGCGTGGTGCCGAGCTCCCCGGTGGCAGGATCGAGAGACACGATCTGATCCTCGTCGGCGTGCACGCGGATCGCGTAGCAAGGTGCGTGCAGATCCGCCGCGCACCGCACCGCGAGCGTCTTGCCGTCCTGGTGACGCCAGAGCTGGGCGCCGGTCGAGCGCGAGACGCCGATGGCTTCGCGCCCCGCAGGACGTCGAACCGCCGTGATCAGGACATCGCCTGCATTCGTCGCATTCGCCGGTTCACCGTCGAGCACGGCCCTGGTCAGCTCGATCGCGTCCTCGGCGCGACGCTCGACACTGTGCGTGTTGCGGCTCCAGGACAGGTACTCGCCGTTCCCGATCCAGCCGAGCGAGACTGACGCATGGTCGAGATCGCGCGACGAGCTCGCGCCGCCGGTACGGTCCACGAGCCGAGCGCGGGGCGATGGCTGCATCTGGATCAGATAGAGCCGGTTGCCGCGCATCGCCATCGGACCGAACCATCCCGTATCGAGCCCGAACACTTCGGTCGGGGTTCCGAACCGCCCCCCGGCGATCGAGACGCGCATGATCCGCGGCTGTTCCAGCGTGCCCGTCGCGTACAGCAGGGTCTCGTTGTTCTCCCAGGTCAATGACGTCGGGCTGACGACTTCTGCGGAGGTCAGCAAGCTCCCGGTCTCGACATTGCGAACGGCGAGCTTGCCGGTGAACCGCGCGGCATCGATGTACGCGACCCGACGCCCATCCGGTGACGTGGCCACCTCGTTGGCGTTGCCGTCGAGCGCCCAGCGGCGAACTTCCTTGCCCTGATCGCTGATCGTCATCAGCTGCTCGGAATAGTGATGGACGACGTCGCCGAGCTTCGTGCGTCCGTACCAGAACCCGCTGATGTTCTCGATCTCGATGCGGGTCGCGCCATCACCGGCATAGCTCCAGCGGTACACGTTCTTGTCGCGGCGGATCGAGAACCGGAGGTCGTTGCCGTCGAACTCCACGTAGGTCACCTCGTCGCCCTTGATCGGCAGCACGGTCGACCACACCTTGGTCCCATCGAGCTCACGGACCTGGAGCCGGTCGCTGTTGAGAGCCATGCGCTTGCCGTCGGGAGACAGCGTGAGGCCGGTGCGAAACGAGACGCTGAACAGTTTCTTCACTGCCGCGGGCGGCTTGGTCGGAGCAGGCGAAACCATCGCCTCGGCGGGAGGAGGGGCATCCGCGCCGTGACGTCGGCCGAGCGCGAACGCTGTGACGACGCCGAGGACGGCGATCACCGCCGCAAGCACGAGGTAGCGTCGTCGATCGCGCGGTTCCGGCGGACTCACGATCGCCGGACTCGCGATGTCGAGGGCTCTCGCCGCCTCGAGGGCAGCAAGCAACGAGGTCATGTGGGGCCAGCGCTCCGCCGGATCGGGCGAGAGCCCACGCGCGAGGACCGTACGCACCGCGTCGGGGACCGTCGAGCCCGGGGGCGGGGGAGGGAGGACCCGCGTCTCGATCGTCGCTGCGAGCTCGCGAACCGCGTCGACGCTATCCTTCACGCTGAACGGTCGCGTGCCATGGAGTGCCTCCCACGCCGCGACGCAGAAGCTGAACTGATCCGCGCGCGCATCTACCGGCTCGCTGCGTAGCTGTTGCGGGCTCATGTACGCGGGAGTCCCGAGCAGCGTCCCCGTCGTGGTCAGGTCGAGCGGACGGTCCGCGCGCTGAAGGAGCGCCGCCGCGAACGTCTCGCCACCGAGCGTTGCGAGCCCGAAATCGCCCACGGCGACCCGCCCAGCTTCATCGACCAGCACGTTGTCGGGCTTGAAGTCGCGGTGCAGGACGCCGCTCTTGTGCGCCGCCTCGAGCCCCTTGCCTGCCTCGAGCATGATCGCGAGCCAGCGCCGCCAGTCCGTGATCTCCTCCGCGGTGCGAGCACGCAGCATCGTGCCGAGGTTCGTGCCGTCGACGAGCTCCATCGCGATGAATAGCTGGCCGTCCACGTCCCCTGCGTCGTGCACCGTGACCACCGCGCGGTGAGATAGCTTGGCCATCGCGCGCGCCTCCCGCAGCAAGCGGCCGGCCGCCTCGTCCGACCGGGCGAGACTGGGGTGAACCAGCTTGATGGCGATGCTGCGGTCGAGCTGTGGATCGTGCGCAGACCAGACGACCCCCATCGCGCCGGCGCCAATCCGCCGGGCGAGGCAGTAGCGCCCGATCATCGCGCCGGGAGCGAGGTTCGAGATCTCCGGACGCGAGGGTCGCGTCGCGCCCTGCGCGAGCGTCGCCGCCTGGCCATCGTCCTCAGCCCGACCTCCCATTCGCTCCCGAGTATCGCACGCGCGGCCAACTGGGCTAAGGTCCGCTCGTCATGCCGTCCGATGGAAAGCCCGCCTACAAGCGCATCCTGCTCAAGATCTCGGGCGAGGCGCTGATGGGGAATCAGGGCTATGGCATCCATCCCGAGGTCCTGGACCTGATCGCTACAGAGATCGCGGACATCGCGAACCTGGGTGTCGAGACCGCCGTCGTCGTCGGTGCAGGAAACATTTTTCGCGGCGTCCAGGCGCGCGGCATGGATCGCGCGACCGGAGATTACGTCGGCATGCTCGCGACCGTGATGAACGCGGTGTCGCTGCAGCAGGCGATCGAGCGGCGCGGCGTCACCACGCGGGTGCAGTCCGCGATCCCGATGTCACAGCTCGCCGAGCCCTACATCCGTCGTCGCGCGATCCGCCACCTCGAGAAGGGGCGCGTCGTGATCTTCGGCGCCGGCACCGGCAACCCGTACTTTACGACCGATACGGCGGCGGCTCTCCGCGCGATGGAGATCGGCGCCGAGATCCTGCTGATGGCGAAGAACAACGTCGATGGCATCTACGACAAGGATCCGAAGAAGCATCCGGACGCGAGGCGCTACGAGACCGTGACGTTCACGGATGCCCTCCGCCAGGATCTCCATGTCATGGACGCGACCGCCTTCGCACTGTGCCGCGATAACGAGCTAGGCATCATCGTGTTCAACATGACCCACCGTGGCAACATCCAGCGCGTCGTCTGCGGCGAGCCGGTTGGCACCGTCGTGGTCAAAGACAACCTGCAGACGCGCTTTGCGCAATGATCGACAGATTTGGGGGATTTCATGATCAACGACATCACGAATGACACCGACGAAGGCATGAAGAGGGCGGTCGAGGCGTTCAAGCGCGATCTACAGAAGATCCGCACCGGACGCGCGAACACGTCGATGCTCGACAGCGTCAAGGTCGACTACTACGGGACACCGACGCCGGTGAACCAGGTCGCCACAGTGCAGGTGGTCGATGCGCGGCTCATCACGGTCAAGCCGTGGGAGAAGAACATGATCGCCGTCATCGACAAGGCGATCCGCGCGAGCGACCTCGGCATCAATCCGGTCGCCGACTCGGAGCTCGTGCGCGTACCGATTCCGCCGCTGACGCAGGAGCGCCGCAAGGAGCTCGCGAAGGTCGTCAACAAGCAGACCGAAGAAGCGCGCGTGGCCGTTCGGTCGGCGCGGCGCGATGCGATGGACATGGTCAAGGACGCCGAGAAGGACAAGCAGATCACCGAGGATCAGCGCAAGGACGGCGAGAAGCGCATCCAGGACCTGACCGACAAGTACATCGCGATGGTCGACGACATCGCCAAGGCCAAGGAGAAGGAGATCATGGAGCTCTAGAGCTCCGGGCTCCGTAGTTCTAGGAGGTTGGCCAAGGCGCGCTGGGTCCCCCTTCGGGGTATGATTCCGCTCGATGTCCGGCATTCCGGCGGGGGCTGGGTCGCTGCTCGGCAAGCGCCTCGGTAAGTACGAGATCTTGGCGCTGCTCGCCCTCGGCGGGACGGCCGAGATCTACCTCGCACGCATCGGTGGCGCCGCCGGGTTCGAGAAGTACGTGGTCGTCAAGTGTCTGCACGACCACCTCGCGGACGATCAGGAGTTCGTGAAGATGTTCCTCGACGAGGCGCGTCTCGCGGCGCACCTCGATCACTCCAACATCGTGCAGACGATGGAGCTCGGCGAGCACGAGGAACGGTACTTCATGGTCATGGAGTTCCTCGCCGGCTTGTCGCTGGCGATGGTGGTGCGTCGCGCCGGAGAGCGGCTGCCCAATGGTCGGGTTTCGGCCCCGCTCGTCCTCAACATGATGGCTCAGGCGTGCGCGGGGTTGCACTACGCGCACGAGCGAGCGATCAACGGCAAGGTCCTCAACATCGTCCACCGCGATATCTCGCCGCAGAACCTCGTCGTCAGCTTCGAGGGTGTGGTCAAGGTCGTCGACTTCGGGATCGCGAAGGCGGAGCAACGACAGACGGCGACGCGCGCGGGTACCATCAAGGGCAAGTTCGCGTACATGTCACCGGAGCAGTGCGTCGCGACCAACGTCGATCGACGCACCGACGTGTTCGCGCTCGGCGTGATCGCGCACGAGATGTTGACGGGCCGCCGGCTGTTCAAGCGGAACTCTCCGTACGAGACGTATCAGGCAGTGATCGAGTGCGTCGTTGACAAGCCGTCGAAGGTGAACGTCGAGCTCGACCCGGCACTCGATGACGTGATCATGCGTGCACTCGCCAAGGACAAGGACCAGCGGTATCCGACCGCCGAGGCCTTCGGCGACGCGCTCCTCGGCTACCTGCACCATCGAGGCAAGGGATCTGGACCTGGCGACGTCGCGAGATTCTTCGACGAGGCGTTTGCGCAGGAGATCGAGGAGCACGGCGCGCGCATGCGCGAGCTGATCGAGGGACGTGACCTCTCCGTCGATACCGGCGTGCAGTGGGGCGCGGACGAGGAGGCCGCGGCCGAGGCCAAGCGCAACGAAACTCGCGATCTCTCGCCGCGGCGTGGGACTACCGAGGAGGAGCAGGAGGGCTCGGCGATGTCGCTCTCGACGAGCGCCATGATGATCGGTGATCGCCCGAGCCAGACCTCGATGACCGCGGACCTCGACGACATGACGGGCCACGACGGTGGTGATGACAGCGACATGCCCGCGGACAAGACGCGGATCGAGACGAACCCGCTCGAGAAGCTCAAGTCGATGGACCTGCAGTCGAAGTCGATTCCGAGCGTGGTCAAGGGAGCGCAGCCGCAGCCGCAGTCGCAGCGACCCGACACGCAGCCTGCTCCGCTGCCCACCATCCCGTCGACGCCATCGCGCGGCCGCGTGGCGATGGCGCCGACGATGCCGCCTCCGGGACCACTGCCGCTGCCTGCGCCCCCGACAGGTCCGGCACAAGGACCTGGTCCGCAGCAGCGCGCGTCGGCCGCGCGCTTCCCGAACCTCTCGAACATGCCGACGCAGATCGCGGCAGATCTCGATTCACCCGACCTCGCACGCACCGCGATCGCGACGGAGTTCCCCGATCCCGACCACGGGCTGTCGCAGCAGCAACCCGTCAACGGCGGGCAGCGACCGAGCATGCCGCTCGACTACCCGGTGATGAATCCCGAGTTCAGCCAGCAGATGCTGAGTGGCAACGTGTACCCGAGTGCGCCGGTTGGCTCTTCCCGTGCGAATGCCGAGCCTGCGCAGCGCACTACCGTGGGGCCGCAGAGTGGATCCCCTCCGACGCAGCACGCGGCAAACATCATGTCGCCCGTCGGGCAGCAGTATCCTCAGCAGGTCGACTGGGCCGAGGCCGCTGCCGCGCCGGCGCGCTCTCTACCGACGTGGATGATGATCGCGCTGTTCATGGCCGCGATCGGCGTGGCGCTCGTCCTGACGATCGTGATCGCGAAGATCATTCGCTAGCGCCAGGATACCGGCACGCGGATCCGACTCGCTCGATGGTGCGGAACCCGACGTTCTCGTACACATGTGCGGCGGCGCTGTTCGGCTCGGCGACGATCACGAGTACATCTGCGCTCGACGCACGAGCAGCTGCGGTCAGCAACGCGCTCGCCACCCCTTGCCTGCGGTACGCGACGGCGGTCTGCACATCCTGGTAGCGCGCCCGCGCCCCGAGGTCGACGATGCCGACGCTGCCGATCAGCGCAGACCGATCGAACGCCCCCCAGAATGTGGCGCGGCCCGTCGACAGGAGCTTCTGCTTCCATGCGGCGCGGCGATGAAGGAAACGTCGGAAGCTGTCGTCGTGCCGATCGCCGATCGCGTACTCGAGCTCGGCAGCGGCGACCAGGTCGCGCGGTTCGAGCGTGCGGATCTCGTGGGCACAGGGAGCTGCGGCGAGCGAGGGCGCGGTCATCACCTGGAGGACCTCGACGGTGAAACCGGCTGCGGTCAGCTCGTCGGTCGCTCCGGCATCGCCATGGATCCCGTCCCAGCGCAGCGCGACGTGACGGACCATCGGATCGCCGCCGAGCTCGCTCGCGAACTTGCGTGTCCAGTAGGCGACCTCCCCGACCTGGGGCGCCGCGGGCAGCACGAGCAGGTTGCCGAAGTAGTACGACGGTTCGTCGGGCGTCTGGACGACGAGGTAGCCGTCGCGATCGATCACCTGGCCACGCGTCTTCGCGAGCTCGAGGTCGGTGGCAAGACCGAGGCTGCGTAGGTGCATCAGTTGCGAACGAGGCCGAGCAGCTTCGACATGGTCTTCTCGTCGGCAGGCGGGAAGTCGTAATCGAGGAACTCGCGCGAGGTGACCCAGCGCAGGTCGGCGACCGTCGCGGGATACGGACGGGCTTCCGCCGGGAGCTTGCAGGAGTACATGGTCAGGTGAACCTGATAGGTCGTGTAGTCGTGCAGGTGCTCGCCGAGCTTGGCGCCGACGATGACCTCGACGCCGATTCGACCCTTGACCTCGCGGACGAGGCACGCGGGCTCGTTCTCGTCGGGTTCGACCCGCCCGCCAGGAAACTCCCACAGCCCAGGCAGCACCGCGTTGGAATTACGCTGGGTGATCAGGTAGCGGCCGTCGTGATCGATCACGGCCGCGACCACGCGGATCACCTCTTTGCCCATCGCCGGCGATTATCGATGCTTTGCGTCCGATTGCAACGCCAGACATCCCATGTATGCTGCGCCCGCAATGGCGATCCGCTTCGTCGAGATCAAGGCCGCGGACACCGCGGAGGCACTGAATTCCGAGTGGGTCATCCTCGAGAATGCAGGCAAGAGCCCCTTCAACACCCGTGGCTGCGGAATGACCGTCGGGCGCCGCGGCTCCGCCAAGAAGTCACTCCTTGGCATCATCGATCCGGGGTTCGTGCTCCAGCCCGGCGAGAAGATCCGGATGTGCACGGGTAACCCTGCGACCCAGGCGCACGGTGCACCGCCCCCGGAGGACGCCGTGAAGAACTACTTCCTGTTCCTCCCGCGCACGTACCTCGACAAGGGGCCGGGCACGATTCTGACGCTCGTTCTTCGTGGTCTGCCGGTCTCCAAGGCCGAGTTCGACCCGGCGCAGCCCGCCGGGCTGGCTCCCGGCGCCGCGAAGAAGGACTAGCGCCAATGCTGGTCAGTTAGCGCGTTCCGGCGGCGTGCACGTGTCACGTGTCACGTGCTCGTACACGTCCACGATCATCGGCAGAGCTTGTTCAGCGTGCCGACCACCCGGACCAAGAGCTGCTTGGCCG
>JACCQV010000362.1 GCA_013813945.1 Deltaproteobacteria bacterium
CACGCACCACGCACGCACCACGCTCCACGCCGCGCTCAGCACGCACCGCCCACGCACCACGCACCGCCCACGCACCACGCACCACACACCACACACCACGAAACGCGCAGCTACCGTTCGCGCCAGCCGCCGCCGAGCGCGGTGTACAGGTGCGCCAGGTTCGTCAGGCGCTGGAGGCGCACCTCGATCAGCTGCTGCTGCGTCGCATAGAGATCCTGCTGTGCGGCGAGCACGCTGAGGTAGCTCTCGATGCCGTTGCGATAGCGCGCATCGGAGATCTCGAAGCGCTTTTGCTCGGCGACCGCACGTGCGGTCTGGGCCTCGAGCTGCTCGTCGAACATCTGCCGCGCGACGAGCGCATCGGCGACCTCGCGGAAGGCCGTCTGGATCGCCTGTTCGTAGCGCGCGACCTCGATCTTCGCGCGGACCTTTGCCACATCGAGGTTCGCCTTGTTACGGCCACCCGTGAACAGCGGGACGCTCACCTGCGGCGAGAAGCTCCACACGAGCCCACCCGTGAAGAGCGATGCCAGCGCGGTGCTCGCGAAGCCGGCAAAGCCGGTCAGCGAAATTGTCGGAAAGAATGCGGCGCGTGCCGCACCGATGTTCGCGTTGGCTGCGCGGAGGTTGTGCTCGGCAGCAAGGATGTCGGGGCGCCGCAGGAGCACCGCGGACGGGATCCCCGCCGGCAGATCGGCGACGACGGCCGCACTCTCGAGTGGCTGCGGAGCAGGCAGCTCCGCGGGTAGCGGCTGACCCACGAGCAGCACGAGTGCATTCTCGGCCTGTGCGCGCAGTCGCTTGAGGCGGGCGACTTCCGCGCGTGCGGCATGGACCTGAGCTTCCGCGGTGCGAACATCGAGATCCGAGCGCTGCCCCGCTTCGAGCAGGCGACCGGTCATCTCCTGCGACTCGCGAACGGTCGCGAGCGTGCGCTCCGCGAGGATGCGCTGCTCGTCGTACGCGCGCTCGCGCAGGTACTGCGCGACGATCTCGCTCACCAGCGACAGGTGAGCTGCACGCCGTGCCTCCTCGGTCGCGAGGTACGCCTCGAGAGCGGCATCCCGGAGGCTGCGCACGCGCCCGAACAGATCGAGCTCGAAGCTTGCGCCGAGGCCGACGCTGTACTCCCTCGTGATGTCGCTGTTGTTGCCGCGGATGTCGACGCCACCTGTGGCATTGACCGAGGGGAGCAGCCCGGCGCGTTCGATCCGGTATTGCGCTCGTGTGAGCTCGATGTTGAGGGCCGCGATCCGCAGATCGCGATTACTCTGCAGCGCGAGCTCGATCAGCGTCTGCAGCCGCGGGTCGCCAAACACGTCGCGCCAGCCGCGATCCGCTGCGGCGAGTCCCTGCCCGCCGCCGTTCGCAAAGGCATTGGCGACCGGGAGCTTCGGCTGCTCGTACTCCGGGGTGAACGAGCACGAGGTCGCGAGCAGCAGGACGATCGCGCGTTCACGCATGGGGCCCGACCGAGATTGCGGGATCCGAGGTCACCGGGGGCGCGGCCTTGCGGCGCCTGACGATCAACACGAAGAACACCGGGACGAGCAGGACGCCGAGGACAGTCGCCGCAACCACGCCACCGATCACGGCGATCCCGATCGCATTCTGCGCACCAGCCCCGGCGCCACTCGACAGCGCGAGAGGAGTGACACCGAGAACGAAGGCCAGCGACGTCATGATGATCGGGCGCAACCGTAGCCGCGCCGCCTGCAGGGCAGCATCGATGGGTGCCTGCCCCTTCTCGACCAGCTCCTTCGCGAACTCGACGATGAGGATCGCATTCTTCGCCGACAGACCGATCGTCGCGAGCAGACCGACCTGGAAGTAGACGTCGTTGGCCTGGTCTCCGAGGAGAGTCGCCAGCACGGCGCCGAGAACCCCGAGCGGAACCACCAGCATGACGGTGACCGGAATCGACCAGCTCTCGTAGAGCGCCGCGAGACAGAGAAACACGACGAGCAGTGAGAGCCCGTAGAGCGCCCACGCGTTCGAACCAGCGGTGCGCGCCTCGTACGCGAGGCCAAACCAGTCCGAGCCGATGCCGTCGGGCAGCTGCGAGACGAGCTGCTCGAGCGCTTCCATCGCATCACCGGAGCTGTAGCCAGGCGCCGGCTCGCACTGGATCGCGACCGTCGGGAACCCGTTGAAGCGATCGAGCTTCGGTGAGCCGTACATCCAGCGTCCGGTCGCGAAGGAACTGAACGGCACCATCTGGCCGCTCTTGTTGCGCACGTACCAGCGCCCCAGATCGTCAGGCTGCATGCGGAACTTCGCGTCCGCCTGCATGTACACGCGCTTGGTGCGGCCGTTGTCGATGAAGTCGTTGATGTACGTGCCGCCCCACGTCGCCGACAGCGTGGCGTTGATGTCCGCGAGCGATAGTCCGAGGGCGGACGCGCGTTCCTGGTCGACGTCGATCTTGTACTCCGGACGATCCTCTAGCCCGCCCTGCCGGACCTTGGTCAGCGCCGGATGCTTCTGACCAAGCGCGAGCAGTTGATCGCGCGCCGCGATCAGACCCTCGTGGCCCAGACCACCTCGATCCTGAAGCTGCATCTGCAGACCACCGACGTTGCCGAGCTCGCTGATCGCGGGCGGCGCGAATGCAAACACGAGCGCGTCCTTGTACTGCGCGAACGCACCGCCGAGCCGACGCACGACTGCACTCGATGTCAGCTTCGCGTCCTCGCGCTCGTCCCACGGCCGCAGCTTGACGAACGCCAGGCCCGAGTTCTGACCGCGACCGCCGAACCCGAAGCCGGTGATCGCCATCACCTCGGAGACCGCGTCCTTCTCGACGTTCAGCAGGTGCTCGGTGACCCGCTCCATGACCGCACGCGTCTGCTGCTGCGTGCTGCCGGGCGGCGTCAGGACCTGAACGTTGAACAAGCCTTGATCCTCCTCGGGCAAGAAGCCCGACGGCAGCTTGCGATACGACGCGAACAGCGCCCCGATCAGGAGGAGGAACAGGATCAGCGCGGGAATCCGGCGCCGCACCAGCACACCGACGCCGCGCGCATACGTTTTCTCGGTTGCGCCGTACGCCCGGTTGAACCACGCGAACGGTCCCCGCTTCGCGCGGGCGTGGCCCGCCTTCAGGATCGTCCCGCACAACGCCGGCGTCAGCGTCAGTGCGACGAACACGGACAGCGCCATCGCCGAGATGATCGTGATCGCGAACTGCCGATAGATCACGCCGACCGAGCCCGGAAAGAACGCCATCGGCAAGAACACCGCGGCGAGCACCATCGCGATCCCGACGAGCGCGCCGGTGATCTGTTGCATCGACTTCCGGGTCGCTTCCTTCGGCGGCAGGTTCTCGTCGTGCATGATCCGCTCGACATTCTCGACGACGACGATCGCATCGTCGACGAGCAGCCCGATCGCGAGCACCATGCCGAACATCGTCAGCGTGTTGATGCTGTAACCGAACACGGAAAGCACGCCGAACGTACCGAGCAGAACCACCGGCACCGCGAGGGTCGGAATCAAGGTTGCGCGGAAGCTCTGGAGGAACAGCAGCATGACAAGGAACACGAGCCCGATCGCCTCGACGAGCGTGATCACGACCTCCTCGATCGAGATCTTCACGAACGGCGTGGTGTCGACGGGATAGCGGACCTCGAGTCCAGCGGGAAACCCCGTCTGGAGCTCCGCGAGCCGGCTCTTGACGGCCGCGGACGTCTCGAGAGCATTGGCACCGACCGCAAGCCGGATGCCCGCACCCGATGTGGGCGAGCCATTGTAGTAGCTCTCGACCTCGAAGCTCTCACCGGTGAGCTCGATGCGCGCGACGTCGGCGAGCTTGACCTTCGAGCCGTTCGGGTTGACGCGCAGCAGGATCTCCGCGAACTGCTCGGGCGTCTGGAGCCGTGTCTGCGCGGTGATCGTCGCGTTGAGCTCCTGCCCCGGCACCGACGGAGCGCCGCCGAACTGACCTGCCGAAACCTGTGCGTTCTGCGCCTGCACCGCCTGCTGGACGTCAGTCGAGGTCAGGTGGAAGGCCGTCAGCCGGTCCGGATCGAGCCAGATCCGCATCGCGTACTGCGTTCCGAACACCTGGAGGTCGCCGACACCGGGAACGCGCGACAGCGGATCCTGCAGCGTCGACGCGACGTAATCGGAGATGTCGTTCCTCGACATGCTGCCGTCGGTCGACACGAACGCCGCGATCATGAGGAAGTTGCGATTGCTCTTCGCGACACGCACACCCTGGCGCTGGACCTCCTGCGGCAGCTGCGGCATCGCGAGCTGCAGCTTGTTCTGGACCTGGACCTGCGCGATGTCGGGATTCGTGCCCGGCTCGAACGTCAGCTCGATGGTCGCATTGCCCGTGGCGTCGCTCGACGACGAGATGTAACGCATCCCGTCGAGACCGGTCATCCGCTGCTCGATCACCTGCGTGACGGTCTCCTCGAGCGTCCGTGCGGAGGCACCCGGATACGTCGCGGTGACGGTGATCGCCGGCGGCGCGATCGGCGGGTACTGCGAGACCGGAAGCCGGAGGATCGCCAGCGCTCCAGCGATCATGATGATGATCGCGAGGACCCAGGCGAAGATCGGACGGTCGATGAAGAACTTCGCCATCGCTTGGACTTACTTCGTAGCGCTGCCCGATCCGACGGAGGCCTGCTTCGCCGGCGAGACCGCGACCGTGGTGACCTCGGCGCCCGGCCGGACCTTCTGCAATCCCTCGACGATCACGCGATCCCCCGGGGCAAGCCCGGTGCTCACGAGCCAGTTGTCGCGGATCGCGCGATCGGTGACGAGTTGCCGGCGCTCGACCTTGTTGTCCTTGCCGATCACCATCGCGACCGCGCGGCCGGTCTGATCGCGAGTGACCGCGCGCTGCGGGACGAGGATCGCGTTGGGGTGCTTGCCCTCGTCGAGCCGCGCTCGAACGAACATCCCAGGCAGCAGCTCCCCCTTGGGATTTGGAACGACCGCACGCAGGGACAACGATCCGGTGGTCTCGTCCACACTCACGTCGGTGAACTGCAGCGTGCCGGGCGTGCCGTAGTCGCGGCCGTCCTCGAAGATGATCGTGACCTTCGCCTCGCCACCCACGGTCTGGAGCTCCCCGGCCTCGAGCGCGCGGCGCATCCGCAGTGCCTCGGCGCTCGACCAGGTCATGTCGACGTAGACCTTGTCAAGCTGCTGCACCGTCGCGAGGAGCGTGGCGCCTGTTTGCTGGACGTACGCACCCTCGGTGACATCGGCGCGGCCGATCCGGCCCGCGATCGGTGCTTTCACGGTCGTGTAGTCGAGGTTGATCCGCGCGGACTTGACCGTCGCGCGAGCGGCCGCGACATCGGCCTTGGCGCTCTTCATCTTCGCGACCGCATCGTCGTATTCTTGCCGGCTGACCGCGTTGGTCTCGATCAGCTTCGTGTAGCGCTCGGCGAGCGACTGCGCGGACTCGACGTTCGCCTCCGCGCGGGTCAGCTGTGCTTGCGCGCTCTCGAGCGCCGCCTGATACGGCGCCGGGTCGATCTTGAACAGCGCCTGACCTTCCTTGACGTCGCTGCCCTCCGCGAACAGCCGCTTGAGGACAATCCCGTTGACGCGCGCGCGAACCTCGGCGACCCGGAACGCGGACGTTCGACCGGGAAGCTCCTTCGTCAACGTCAGCGGCTCGGCCTTGACCGTGATGATGCCGACCTCGACCGGCTTCCCGGGTTTGCCACCGGGTCCGCCTCCGGCCGGCGCACCAGGCGCATCCTTCCCGCATGCGGCAAGCGCGATGGCGATCGTCAGGTACAGCTCGAACCGCATTGCTCCTCGAAGGACCGTAGCTAGCTAACGTCGTGTCAGCTAGCAGCTTAGCTGCCCATGATCGGGATGGAGTGTTGCGAAGTGTGTGTTACACCCGGCTCCGAGCCCTCCTGTGTCGATCCTCGCCTCTCATACCATCGGTTTCATCGGGGCCGGCAACATGGCCGAAGCGCTGATTCGCGGCCTCGTCCGCGGGGGGCACATCGGTGCGGACCGCGTGCACGCCAGCGGGCCCAGGCGGGAGCGTCTCGAGGAGCTGCGCACCGCCTACGCGATCCACGTGAGCACCGACAACCGCGAGGTAGCGCGCACGGCGGGCGTCGTCGTGCTCGCGGTGAAGCCGCAGATTCTCGACAAGGTCCTCGCAGAGATCGGCGATCAGCTCAAGCCAGGCACGCTCGTCATCTCGATTGCTGCCGGTGTCGACACCGAGGCGATCGAGACCGCGGTCGCCGAAGGCGTCCGGGTCGTGCGGGCGATGCCGAATACTCCCGCGCTCGTCGGTGCAGGCGCGACGGCGATCTCCGCAGGCCGCCATGCCAGCGAGAGCGATCTAGCCACCGCCAAGGCGCTGTTCGATGCCGTGGGGATCACCGTGACGCTCGACGAGAGCCATCTCGACGCAGTCACCGGTCTCTCGGGGTCCGGCCCGGCATACATCTTCCTGATCCTCGAAGCGCTGTCCGATGCCGGCGTCAAGGTGGGCCTGTCTCGTCGCAACGCGCAGCGCCTGGCAGCTCAGACCATGATGGGCTCGGCCAAGATGCTGCTCGAGACCTCCGAGCACGTCGGCCACCTCAAGGACATGGTCACCTCGCCCGGCGGCACCGCGATCGCGGGGCTCCACACGCTCGAAGAGGGCGGCCTGCGCACCACGCTGATCAATGCGGTCGAGACCGCGACGAAGCGCGCGCGCGAGCTCGGCCGCGGCGGAAAATGATCCGCGAGCACGCCGGTTCTGTGACCGTCGATGTGCTCGTCCAGCCCCGCGCTTCGCGCGCAAGTGTAGGCCCGATCCACGACGGCCGGCTCAAGATCTCCGTCACGTCCCCACCCGTCGATGGCGAGGCGAACGCGGCCGTGGTCGAGCTGTTCGCGAAGCAGCTCGGCGTCGCGAAGGGGGCGGTCGAGGTGATCGCGGGAACGTCGTCCCGGCGCAAGACGCTACGGATCACGGGGGTGACCGCCGCCGCGATCGAGGGCCTGCTCGGATGAGAGTGCTCGGCTTGCTGGCGCTCGCTGCGTGCCAGGATCAATCCGGCACGATCGAGCTCGGCCTCACGACGGCGCCGGGCTCCACCGTGCTCGATGCTGTCGAGCGGCTTCGCGTCACCATCACCGAGCCCCGCGACGTGTTCGAGACCGTGCGTACCGAGACCGGCTTTCACCTGGATCTCGACGTCGAGGCGACCGGGCTGCCCGGCAAGCTGATCGTCGAAGGCTTCGCAGGCGACGCACTCGTCGCCACCGGCATGTCGCCGCCATTCGCGGTCAGCGGGATCGACGCAAAGATCGTCGTCTACATGGCCGCACCGATGTCGATCGAGCCCGCGCCTGCGGCGCTGTCCCCTGCGCGTGAGTTCAGCGCGGCCGGCTCGCTGACCTACGGCGCTATCCTGGTCGGCGGTCGCGATCCGACGACCGGGACGGCACGTGCGGACGTCACCGTCTACAACGCATACCTCCATGCGGTCACCGCGGGCCTCCCCCTCCCGGCCCCAAGGCTTGGCCCGGCACTGGCGATCGGCAGCGACGATGCGGTGTATCTGTTCGGCGGCCTCGACGCGAACGGCAACACGACCGGCACGCTGTGGCGGTTCGACACCAGCATCCCGCCGAACGGTGCGTACAGCCTGCTCGCTGACGAGCCCGCCCAGGCTCGCACCAACGAGCGCATGGTTCCTCTCGGGCTCGACCGCTTCCTCATCACCGGCACCCCGATCCTCGAGGTCGATCGCGAGATGCTGACGACCCGCACGGAGTTGCCGTCGCTGCCTCAGGGAGGCGCTGGCGTCGTCGGCCCCGATGGTGTTCCGGCTGCCGTGTTCGCCGGCACCACCGGCATCACGCGGTTTCGCGACAACGCGTTCGGACTTGTCTCCGCCGACTCACGTGGCGATGCACGTGCGGTGACGTTGCCTGATCGAACGATCCTGGTCGCCGGCGGATCCACCGACGCCGTGCGCGTGGACGTCGTCACGGGAGCGCTCACTGCCGTCCCCGGCTTTCTCCCGATCACCTGCCCCGATCCAGAGCTGGCCGCCACCACGCGCCACGTCGTGGTGTCGTGCGGGACCGAGGTCTTCATCCATGACGCCGCGAGCCTTCAGCTGCTCGCGACGCTGCCATCCGCCGGCACCTCGCTCGCCGCGCTTCCCACCGATCAGGTGCTGATGCTGCGCGGCAGCGAGCTCGCGCTGTTCACGCCGCCGCCGCCCTAGCCGCAATGCTGGTCAGTTAGCGCGTTCCGGCGGCGTGCACGTGTCACGTGTCACGTGCTCGTACACGTCCACGATCATCGGCAGAGCTTGTTCAGCGTGCCGACCACCCGGACCAAGAGCTGCTTGGCCG
>JACCQV010000364.1 GCA_013813945.1 Deltaproteobacteria bacterium
GTCGTCGGTTCTGCGGTGGTATCCATCGTGGTAAGACCAATTGGTATGACCAGATAACCCCAACGTCAACGCCAATTTCACCAGTCGAGCAAGTGCTTGATCATGCGAGGACAGATGGTAGGTCGTGCGACGATACCGGCGATGCGCCTGCTGCCGTGCGCCGTGGTCGCCGCCCTCTCGTGCGGGTGCGGCCGGATCGGCTTCGAGCCGGTGAGCGGCGACGGGCCCGGCGATCCGGACGCGCGGCTGGCCTCGATCACGCTGTGGGCACGGCCGGGCGATCCGCTCGCGCCGCCGATGGCGCCAGCGTTTGCGCCCGAGATCGCGAGCTACGCGGCCGAGGTCGGGCTGGCGCGGTCGACCGTGCAGGTCTCGGCGATCCCGCTGGATCCGGCGACGACGATCACGATCGAGAGCGTGCCGGTCGCGGCGGGTGAGCTCTCGGGGCCGGTGGCGCTCGCGCTGGGCGCGACGACGATCACCGTGGTCGGCACGACGCCGGACGGCGCGGGCGCGAGCTACACGGTCGAGGTCACCCGCGCGGCGGCGCTGGCGCAGGCCGCGTACGTCAAGGCGTCGAACACCGACAGCGGTGACATCTTCGGCTACCGTGTCGCGGTCTCGGGCGACACGCTGGTGGTCGGCGCCTCCAGCGAGGACAGCAGCTCGACCGGCGTCGGAGGCGTCCAGGCCGACAACGCCGCGGCCGAGAGCGGCGCGGTCTACGTGTTCACGCGCAGCGCCGGGATGTGGTCGCAACAGGCGTACCTCAAGGCGTCGAACACCGAGGCCGGCGACAACTTCGGCGCCGCGGTCGCGATCTCGGGCGACACGCTGGTGGTCGGCGCACCCGTCGAGGACAGTGCCGTGACCGGAGTCGGCGGCGCTCAGGCCGATAACGGCGCGATCGACAGCGGGGCGGTCTACGTGTTCACGCGCAGCGCCGGCGTGTGGTCGCAACAGGCGTATGTCAAGGCATCGAACACCGAGGCCGGCGACAACTTCGGCGCCGCGGTCGCGATCTCGGGCGAGACGCTGGCGGTCGGCGCTTACGCCGAGGACAGCGCCGCGACTGGAGTCGGCGGCGCACAGGCCGATAATTCCGCGGCCGATAGCGGCGCGGTCTACGTGTTCGCGCGGACAGCCGGGCTGTGGTCACAACAGGCGTACGTCAAGGCGTCGAACGCCGAGGCCGGCGACTTGTTCGGCATCTCGGTCGCGGTCTCGGGCGACACGCTGGCGGTCGGCGCCCACCTCGAGGACAGCGGCGCGACCGGCGTCGGCGGCGCTCAGGCCGACAACGCCGCGGTCGACAGCGGCGCGGTCTACATGTTCACGCGGAGCGCCGGGGTGTGGTCGCAACAGGCCTACCTCAAGGCGTCGAACACCGAGTCCGGCGACTTGTTCGGCGGCTCGGTCGCGGTCTCGGGCGACACGCTGGTGGTCGCCGCCGCCGGCGAGGATAGCGGCGCGATCGGCGTCGGCGGCGCCCAGGCCGATAACGCCGCGGCCGAGAGTGGCGCGGTCTATGTGTTCACGCGGAGCGCGGGGGTGTGGTCGCAACAGGCGTACGTCAAGGCGTCGAACACCGATGCTTCCGACTCGTTCGGCGTCTCGGTCGCGGTCTGGGGCGACACACTGGTGGTCGGCGCGCATCTCGAGGACAGCGGCGCGAGCGGAGTTGACGGCGTCCAGACCGATAACGCCGCGCCCTCGAGCGGCGCGGTCTACGTGTTCGCGCGGAGCGCCGGGGCGTGGTCACAACAGGCGTACCTCAAGGCGTCGAACACGGAGGCCAGCGACTTGTTCGGCATCTCGGTCGCGGTCTCGGGCGACACGCTGGCGGTCGGGGCCTTCGGCGAGGACAGCGCCGCGACCGGAGTTGGCGGCGCCCAGGCCGACAACGCCGCGCCCTCCAGCGGCGCGGTCTATGTGTTCCGCTGATCGGGTATCGGTGGTCGCGCGCGCGCGTCGAGGATTCCCGGAGTGCCGGTCTAGCGTCAATGCTGGTCAGTTAGCGCGTTCCGGCGGCGTGCACGTGTCACGTGTCACGTGCTCGTACACGTCCACGATCATCGGCAGAGCTTGTTCAGCGTGCCGACCACCCGGACCAAGAGCTGCTTGGCCG
>JACCQV010000365.1 GCA_013813945.1 Deltaproteobacteria bacterium
CCGAAGAAGCCGGCCTCGCCCGTGTAGTACTTCACGACCTCGTTCGCCCAGCGATGGACGAGCTGCCGAGTGTTCGTGCCCGCGCGCTTGTACGACTTGGTGAGGACGGGGTTGGTTCCCTTCGACACCTCGTAGAGGCGGAACTCGATGTCGGTCGGCGTGGCCTTGAACTTCACGACGCCGAGGGCGCCGATGTCCTTCCACTTCTGCGGATCGATTCCCATCCCCTCGGCACGGAGATCGGCGAGGAAGCCCTGCGGGTCGAGCACCTTGAACACGCCGGCGACCGAGAAGTCGAACGACTGGACCTGGGCGATCTCGCGGGACGCGGCTGCGTCGCCCTCGACGGCCGTGGGGATCGCGATCGGGTAGGTGCCCTTCTTCTGCGCGTTGACGTCGATGACGACGCCGTCGTCGGCGCGCACCGAGCCGTCCCCCACCGCGGCGGTGAACAGGGCCGCGAGGGTTACTACTCGGAGGACTTGGCGGTGAACTTGAAACATACCCATTTGGTGGTTAGAGCCTTCAGCAGGTGCGTCGGGACCTCTTCGGGATCCTTGTTGCGCTTCTTCTTGAGGTCGTTGAGAGCCGTCTCCGCGAGCGTCGCGATGTCGCCGTCGCCTTTGTCCTTGAACTTGGTCTCGGGGATCTTGCCGTCAGCGGTGATCTGAACGCAACCGATCGGGGCGTCGGCTCCTGATCTTGCGAGCTCGGGGGCCGCCCAGGCCAGATCGACCACGAGTCGCTGGAAGTAGGGATCGCCCTTCGTGACGTCGCCGACCCCGAACTCGCTGCCGTCGAACGCGCCGATCGACTCCATCGGCTTGCCGGTGTCCGTATCGTCTTCCTGGGGCCGATGGAACTTGGCGAGCGGGTCGACGATCTTGCTCGGCTTGTCCTCCTTGGGAGGCTCGGGCTTCTTGTCGTCGACCTTCTTGGTCTCGTCCCGCGACACCCCGTCGGGCTTGACCTCGGGGTTGGGCGCTTGCTTGACCTTCTGCGGCTGCTTGGGCGCGTTCGGCTTCTTGTAGGCGAGCGAGGCCTCGATCTCCTCCATCTCCATCAGCGGCGGCGTGGTGTCCGCACCGGCCTCAGCGAAGTACATGGCGGGCGCAACAAAGGCGACGCTGAGGAGGATCGCTCCCAGTCCCGCCACCGTATGCATCTCGCCGTTCTTCATGGGCTCTGGACGTATAGACGTTCGTCAGCGCGGCTTGTTCTGGTCGAGCTCGGTGAGACGTGGGCCCAGGTTGTCGACCGGTTCCGTGAGGAACAGCACCTTTGCAACCCCGGCGTTCTTCGCAACCGCCATCGCGGTGATCACGCTGCCATAGGGCAGCGAGTTATCCGCCTCGACGTAGAGCTGGCTCTCCTTCTGGACCCGCTCGTTCGCCTTGAGCTTCGCCTCGAGATCCTGCCACGTCACCTGCGTCCCGCCGAGGAAGATCTTGTTGTCCTTGGTGATCGACAGGACGAGCTTGCCCTCCGGATCCTCGATGTTCTGCGCGGCGACCTGCGGAAGCTCGAGGTCGACGCCGGTGTTGAGGAGCGGGGCGGTGATCATGAAGATGATCAGGAGCACGAGCATCACGTCCACCATCGGGGTGACGTTGATCTCGGAGTTCAGCTCGCCGTCGCCGCCAGAGCCCATGCCCATCAGATCACCTCAGGAAGTGGCGCTTGATGATGTTGAGATAGTCGTGCTCGAACGTCTCCATCTCGGAGCGCAGCACTTTGATCCGGCGCGTGAAGTAGTTGTAGGCCATGACGGCAGGGATCGCGGCGACCAGACCGACCGCGGTAGCGAACAGCGCCTCCGCGATGTGCGGGCCGACGACCTTGAGCGTCGCAGCGCCGGTCGCCTCGGAGATCTCGATGAATGCGAACAGGATGCCCATGACCGTGCCGAGCAGGCCGATGAACGGCGCCGCCGAGCCGGTGGTCGCGAGGAACGAGATCATCGAGTCGAGCTTGCCGGTCTCGACGGTCTGCGCGCGGCGCAGGGCGCGCTCGATACTGGCGAGGCTGCCTTCGCGATCGCCCTTCAGCGTCTCGTCGCTCGAGAGCTTCGCGAGCTCGGTGTAGCCGGCGACGAACATCTGCGAGATGGGGCTGTTCCGCAGCGCCTGCGCCTGCTTGTAGATCTGCTCGATGTCTCGCGACTTCCAGAACGAGTCCAAGAACCGGTTGGATTCGTTGGTCGCCCGCTTCAGGTACATCGTCTTGTAGATGATGATGTAGAGCCCGATCACGAACATGATCGCGAGCACGACCATCACGAGCTGGACGATCCAGTGCGCGCTCTGGAACAGGCGGATGATGTCGAGACTCGCCCCGAGGGCGGATGCAGCAGCGATCCCTAACCCTGGCCCTGGCATAACGAGTTTTTAGTCGATAACACGCACGCAATGTGTCGGTCAAATCGGTCCTCGTCGCACAATGTGGTGCGGATGAGAGCCGTTGCGACGACAGTGCTGTGGCTCGCGGTTCACGGCGGGTGTGTTGCCGTGGACGGTGGCGCGGTCGAGCTGTCGTGGAAGCTGCGTCCCGCAAGCAGCTCGCTCCCAGACAAGTTCGTGGGCTGTACCTCCGGTGAGCCGGGCACAGGGCCGGTGACAGAGATTCAGCTCGACTGGCAGATGGAGGATGGCAGCGGCCGTGTCGGATCCCAGGCGTGGCGTTGCGACGACAACCACGGTGTAACCGGATTCGATCTCCCGGAAGGGAACGCGTTGCTGTTGATCACACCGCGGTGTGAGACCGGGCCGGCGTCGCCGGCTGCCTACACCGCGCCCGCTGCTCAGCAGCGCAACGTGATCCCGGGCGATACCGTGAGCTTGGGCGCCGTCGAGCTGGTTCTCCAGGTGTCCTATTGCGGCCAGCAGCCATGCATCTGTGAGTAGGTCACACAAGGCGGCGCCGTGCTGGCGCGGGGCTTGCCTGGTAGTGGGGCAGTGAACGTAACCGGCCGTGCGCCGTCTCAACTGCGGCCTACCGATTTCCTCGACGAACGAGGGGAGAGCTCAAATGAACAAACTTGTCCTAGGAAGCTTGATGGCGGTTGTCGTGTCTCAGGCCGCTGGCTGCATCATCACCAGCGGTGGTGAAGAATACGCCACGATCACGGCGAACTGGTCGCTCAAGCAGGAGGCCACGGGGCAGACCCTCGCGTGTCCGCCCGGCATCACCACCGCAACGATCTACTCGCAGCCCGTCGACACGGCGTTTCAGCCGGTCGGGCGCGCGATCCTCGATCTGCACGACTGCAACGACAACGCGGGCCGCACGGATCCGCTGCCGCCCGACGTCTACCAGGTCTGGATCGAGCTCACGAACGGCAGTGGCGGCACGGTGTACGCCCGCTCGCTGTCGGCCTTCGTCGACGTGATCGATGTCGACAAGACGTTCAGCACGACCATCCTCAACGATGGTGGCTACTTCCAGTTCGACTGGAACCTCGTGGACGCGGCCACCAACGCGCCGATGCGCTGCTCGGATGAGCCCGCGATCGCGAACATCGTCGCGGCGTCGATGTCGAGCACGACAAACTTCGTCGACACCCGGTTCCCGTGCTCCGACGGTACCGGCATCACCAAGGGAATGGTCGCGGGCAATTACACGGTCGAGTTCCGTGCCGAGGATTCGGCGGCTCGCCCGCTCAGCCCGGCGCCCACGGTCCGGACCGGCACGATCCTCGACCTCAATCGCGTCACCGATCTCGGCAGCATCACCGTCCGCGTCAACTGATAGGACAGGCTACCGATGATCAGCGCCCGCCCGGTCCGCCGCGGCGGGCGTCGTCGTTTCGGAGATGCTAAGGTCCCCCCGTGAGCGCACGGCGGCCCCCCGAGCGGCAACGATTCAAGTTCGGCAACCTCGGGATCACGCGAGGTGCCCTGATCATCGCGGGCATCGAGCTCGGCCTCTCGCTCGTCTGGCTGATGTCGAACAAGGACGCGCGGTTCTGGTTCGACCAGTACTTCGTCGCGACGCCGTCCAACGTGTTCGAGCACTACCGGCTGTGGACGCTGGTCACGAGCCCGTTTCTCCAGCGCGACTTCCTCGGCCTGATTCTCCACGTGATGATGCTGTGGATGTTCGTGCCGACCCTGGAGCGGTTCTGGGGAACGGCGCGGTTCTACCGGTTCGTCGCGATCACGTCGCTCGCGGGAACGCTCATCGGCACGATCACGGGCCTGCTGCTCGGCCACGACCTCACCCCGATCTCGGGCCTGACCCCATTCATCTTCGGCTCGGTCGTCGCGTTCGGGATCATCTACGCGAAGCAGCCGGTGCAGTTCTTCGGCGTCTTGCCGCTGACCGGCCGCCAGCTGATGTACGGGTTCATCGGATTCCAGGTCCTGTTCATCACGCTCCAGGGCATGTGGGCGCAGGGCGCTGCAACCGCCGCCGGCATGATCGCCGCGGCGCTGATGACATCCAAGCGGTGGAGCCCGGGCCTCGCCTGGAAGCGGTGGAAGATCCAGCGAGCGCGCGCGAAGCTGACGGTGATGCAGGGCGGCCAGACGGGAAAGCCCGCGGCCGGCAAGCGCGACGAACAGAAGTGGCTCAACTAGCAGCAATGCTGGTCAGTTAGCGCGTTCCGGGGTCGTGCACGTGCACGTGTCACGTGCTCGTACACGTCCACGATCATCGGCAGAGCTTGCTCAGCATTCCGACCACCCGGACCAGGAGCTGCTTGGCCG